>JAJZEJ010000248.1 GCA_021828635.1 Chloroflexota bacterium | reverse complement strand
TTCCGTATGCAGACTGCTGCGAACAATCACGGTGGCTATTTGTTCACGATTCAACCATCAGGAAGCTGGGTTGGCTATAGTATGGATAATACGACGGGTCAGCAATCTTCACTATTCAGTAGTCAGGGAACGTCTCTCAGTACAAGTAGCTTCATGACCATCGATATCGTTGTGCAGGGTGGCTCCTTTATGCTCTATTTTAATGGGTATCATTATGGCGGTATTACGAGTTCGGCGTATACTAGTGGGGCGCTGGGTCTCGGTGTTGATGGCGGTACGCAGGTACTTTTCAAGAACCTGGCGCTGTATACTCTCTCATAATGGCATTAATGACACCGCGCGTGTGCTATACTACAAGTAGTAATCGTTCTGTGTCAGAACAAAAGAGAGAATCCGACAATCGCGTGGAACATTTAGAAAAAGAATCCCTGGAGCGCGGTGAGCAGATAACTGACACCGCGCTCATTCCATCTACATTATCTGTGCCTTCAGTAACACCAATGGGTCGTACCCATGAACCGTATCTGGCGCTGCATTTTCGTGATTTTCGCCTGCTCTTCATCGGCTCTTTCTTCGCGTCGATTGGTGAGCAGATGATTAATGTGGCGATTGGCTGGGAATTGTATGAGCGTACTGGCTCCGCACTGGTGCTGGGCTTTGTTGGCCTGGTGCAGGTACTACCAATATTTCTTTTCTCGTTGCCTGCTGGTCATCTGGCGGATCGGCTCAATCGCAAATATATTATTCTTTGTACGCAAGTGCTGTTGATGCTGGCCTCGGCTGGTTTAACTGTCCTTTCTTTGCTGCAAGGTCCACTACCGCTAATCTATCTATGTCTGCTCTTTATCGGTCTAGCCTCGGCCTTTGGCAATCCGGCTTCGTCGGCGTTGATGCCGCAGACAGTGCCGGAATATGCCTATGAGAATGCCGCAACATGGAGTAGTAGTTCCTGGCAACTTGCCTCCGTGTTGGGACCGGCGCTAGGCGGTTTTATGATTGCTTTCTTGCATGGAGCGATGTCTGTGTACGCCTTCAATGCCATTACCTCGCTGGTTGTGCTTGTGCTGATTGCATTGTTGCGTGTGCAAGGTCAATCGGGACAGGCGCGTGCAAGCACGGCAACAACAAGGCAATCGCTCGTGGAGGGTTTTCAATTCTTGCGCCAGGCACGCATCATCATGGCTGCAATCACGCTCGATATGTTCGCCGTGCTACTCGGCGGTGCGACGACATTATTGCCGATCTTTGCGAAAAATATCCTGGATGTGGGGCCAACCGGCCTGGGCTGGTTGCGTGCCGCCCCCTCGATTGGCGCGATCTGCGTCTCTCTCTGCCTCACGCATATCTCGCCCTTTAAGAAGGCTGGTCGCGTGCTGTTACTAGCTGTGGTAGGTTTTGGTGCAGCGACTATCATTTTCGGCTTCTCGCGTTCCTTCTGGCTTTCGCTGCTGATGCTCTTCTTACTTGGCGGTTTCGATAATATCAGCGTGGTTATTCGCAGTACGCTGTTGCTGACACGCACGCCGGATGCGCTACGCGGGCGGGTCTCCTCAGTGAACGCACTTTTCATTGGAGCCTCCAATGAACTCGGCGGCTTTGAATCCGGCCTGGCTGCGCAACTCTTTGGACCTGTGCTTGCTGTAGTTGGTGGAGGTGTCGGCACACTGCTAGTTGTTCTTTGTGTCGCCTTGATCTGGCCCGAAATGCGTCGCCTGGCTGCCTTACGTCCGTAGGGATGTGATTTATCACATTCCTACTATCTGATAGAATATCGTATAGCGTACACCGTAAGTACGCTATAGTCTTAACATATTGAGGAACAATTACATGGCTCTACTTAACCTGACCCCCGATCAGTTACTTTCCACCACACGTTCGGTGCGCAAGCGTCTTGACTTGTCGCGTCCCGTTGAGATGGATATTGTCCGTGAGTGCCTGGAACTGGCAATTCAGGCTCCCACTGGCAGCAACAGCCAGGGCTGGCATTTCGTTGTCGTGACTGATGCGGAGAAGCGTAAGGCGATTGCCGACTACTATCGTAGCTCTTTCTCTCGCTATCGAAGTAGTTCTAACTCTACCGCCGGTGCTGCTACTTCAGATACTCCACGCGCTCAAGTGCAGCGTCGTGTCGTCTCCTCGGCTGATTATCTGGCCGAACATCTGCATGAGGTACCAGTTTTTGTTATCCCTTGCTTCCGGGGGCGGCTCGACGGTCAGCCTAGCGGTGTGCAGGCAGGAGCATGGGGGTCAATTCTGCCTGCCGTCTGGAGCTTTATGCTAGCCGCCCGTGAGCGCGGCCTGGGTACTGTCTGGACAACGCTGCACCTGCCCTACGAACGTGAAATTGCTGAACTACTGGGCATTCCATATGAGAAAATCACCCAGGCGGCCCTTATTCCTGTCGCTTACACACTCGGCACCGACTTCAAGCCCGCGCCACGCGAGCCATTGGACGACATATTGCATGTGAACGAGTGGTAATATTCTTGTGACCATGCAAGAGATGCAAAAACATCTGTAGGGGCGTGATTTATCACGCCCCTACGCTGGAACGCGCTCACGCATGGTACGCGCCCAATGGCGGTGCTGCGTGATAGCCTCAGCAAACTTGCTGATGAAAGCGTTCAAGTCGGCTTGGTTACGCACTATCACCACGCCTTGAACTTCGCTGACGCCATTAGTATTATTCGAGATGGCAGCAATAATCTGATTGGGGAGTGCCGCCTGGCGTAGCAATTCGATGGCTTCGTCTGCTGCACCCATCGCTTTGCCATGTTTGAAGGCTTCAGCGATAAAGTGCAGGGCGTTACCCTCTTCACGCAGGGCCGCGACGCTCTGCTGCCCCCCAGGGATGAAAACGGCATCATACATGACAGAACTGACAGTTGTGGCACTCTTATCGACTGGTAGCTGCTGCCCCCGGTCGCCTTTGATTGTTCTCCAGTTGCGCGCGATAACGTGTACCTGTGCGCCGCGCTCCTCAAGCCCTTTCTTAACGGCCTGTAGCTCGTTGCGATTGACACCGTTCTCGGCCAGGATAGCGACCTTGCGGCTCTTGATCGTATTCTTGGCGGTATTCTCCATACTGAGTGCGGGGGAACGATCTACGCTGCGTTTGCCCGATGGCGGCACGAACTGCGGCGTAGCCTTACTGGTAGGAGCGGGTATGCCAATACCTTCGGCGACTTGTACCGCCAGATCATAATCAACTTGATTAAAGAGACCCACCATGCGTTCGCGTACCTCACAGATCGG
>JAJZEJ010000785.1 GCA_021828635.1 Chloroflexota bacterium | reverse complement strand
TGGCTCGCATCAAAGCAGCGTTGCGGCGCGCCGAATCTGGCGGCGTGCCCACCTCGATGATTATGACGATCGGTGATCTACGCATTGATCTTGGGCGGCACTCGGTGTTTGTCAACGACCAGGAAGTGCCTCTGCGAGCGAAAGAGTTTGATCTGCTCGTCACGCTAGCCGCCGCGCCAGATCGCGTCTTTACCCGTGAGGCACTGCTGAATCAGGTCTGGGGCTACACCTATCTCGGTGATGGGCGTACTGTGGATGTACATATCGGCACGCTACGCAAGAAACTGGAAGCAGTGGTTGACGCACCACACCACATTCAAACCGTTTGGGGCGTAGGCTACAAGTTCGTACCCATACCAAACACACCCAATACAGCGACTTCTTCTGAAGCTCGTCGTTAGGAAGAGGTGCGCGATGAAGATATTGCCCGGTCTCTCACATACCAGCTTGCGTATCAAACTTGTGCTAAGCTATCTGGTTGTCACGCTGGGAGCTATGCTAATATTGGCAATCGCTGTCGCGCTAGCTATTCAAAACCTCGTCTATCAGAGTGATATGAACCAGTTGCGCTTTCAGGCTACCAGTAATGCACGCCAGCTTGCCCATTACTACGATATAGGACAGAGTTGGAGCAATATTCAGGCCAGTCTTCCACCCGATGATCCGGCACTGCTAGCTATTGTTGATACTAGTGGTAAGCTGGTTTCTTGTAGCGAACCTTACGGACTTAGTCCCAATTGCAACGCCCCAAAGATACTAACTGTCTTGCAAAGCGCACTTAAAGGCTCCGAAGTTGATGGTTCCATTGCAGTCTCTAGTAATACGCACACCTTCAAATCGCTCTATGTCAGCATTCCAGTCAACGACGGTGTACAGGGACCAATTATTGGAGCCTTATTCCTTTCGCTGCCACTTAACGCGGAAGGGCTGACACAGGTACTCGCGCAAGTTAATGCGGCCATACTGCTAGCCGGGCTGGCGATCACGCTGCTAGTTGTGCTATTTAGCTTCCTTTTCGCTCGCAGCCTGACACGCCCACTAGAATCGCTGACACGCGCGGCGGAACAGATGAAGCAGGGCAACTATGCTCAGCGCGTATTACCCACTGGCACGCAAGATGAAATGGGACAACTGGCCCTCACCTTCAACGCGATGGCCGATACTATTGCGGCGGATATCGCCGAGTTACGTCGCCAGGACCAGGTACGGCGCGAGTTGATTGCCAACATTGCGCATGATCTCGCCACACCTCTCACCGCTGTGCAAGGGCTGAGCGAGGCAATGGCCGACGATATCATTGTTGACCCGGAAGCTCGCCAGGAGACAGCGCAACGCATCGGGCGTGAGGTCCAACGTCTGCGCCGCCTTGTCGCCGATATGCAGAATATGACCTCGCTAGAGGCGGGTCAGGTGCGTCTTGATCTCGCGCCGCTCGATCTCAATTCGCTGATAGATGAGACGCTGATCGTCATTGAACCAGAATGCGAGCAGGCGGGCATCGCGCTCCACAACGATATCGCCCCCATTACACCGCCGGTCATGGCCGATAGCGACCGCATTGCGCAGGTGCTACTGAACCTTCTGGATAACGCACGCCGTCACACACCTTCCAGTGGCCGTATCCGTATCGGAGCCATACGCAAAGAACAGTTCCTTGTGGTCACGGTCAGCGATACTGGCTCCGGCATTGATCCCGCTGACCTGCCGCACATCTTCGAGCGTTTCTATCGCGCGGACCGCTCACGTACCGGAGCAACCGGCGGCAGCGGCCTGGGTCTCTCGATAGTCAAGGCCATCATTACCGCGCATCGTGGTCACATCTGGGCCGAAAGCACGCCCGGCCAGGGAACAAAAATCTCGTTCACATTGCCGCTAGCCACATGATACCCATCATATGGTATTCACCACATGGCACCCACAAGAAGGGGTGTCACTACATATAACGTGCGCCTTCGGCGCGGCATACCTGTAGTGACACCTCTTCTTGTGGGTGCCATGCAACGTCGTCACGCAATCGCTGTGCTTCTCTCATCCTTGTCCGGTTTCGTCTTAAACACGCTGGCAAACGAGATATTTAAGCTTTTCAGGCAGGTGAAACACATGAGTGTCATAATCAGCGCGGCCAAAGGATGAGATAGCACAAACATAGCTCCGACATTCGTGATGTTGAAGCCAAGCAGTTTGCTGAAGACCAGTGCGCCATAGGTCTCGTTACTGCCAATCTGTCCTGGTGGCGAAGGCAACACGGTAAACATATTATACAGCGTATAGCCCAGAATAGCGGTACCATAGCTCATGTTGCTCAGGCCTACAGTGCGGAAGGCCATCCAGGCGAAAAGGCCATCGCAGGCCAGCGCCAGACAGGTGAGTAGGATGGCAGGAATGAAGGTCTGTGGCTTGCTAGCTCCAGCCAGCAGCGAATCGACAAAGCCCAGCGCGAAACTCTCGATCTTGCCTGCGATACCTTTCGGTACCAGTTTTAGCATGGTGCGAATAAACGTGAGCGCGGCATTGCGATTCAGCGCCGTGAGAACCACCGTGAAGATCACACCAAGCAGAATGCTACTCACCAGTCCCAGAATCAGCCAGAGTGGTAGCGTCATATGCATACCAGGAACGAATGGCATAATCGCCATTAGGAAGAGCGCGGGCATCAGGTCTAGCGATTTGTCCATTGCCACCGTGGGCAAGGACTGACTGATGAGTACGCCATCAGTGCGTCTAAGCAAGAAGGTTTTGATGACCTCGCCGCCTTGCACTGGTAGCAAGAAATTCATGAAAACCGCGACCCAGAAAATACGTACCGTTGTGAACGGGTTAACATGCTTAATGGGACGCAAAAACAAGCTCCAGCGCACACCACGAATACTAAAAGCGGCAATGAAAGCGGCAGCAGCAGCAAACACATCCATAATACCGTCGAGCGTACCGAGGCTGTGTTGCAAAATAGCAAAGGCTTTGGGAAAATCAATACCTCTAGAGAGCAAAAAGAGCAGCCCCACGCCGATCAGCAGACCCAGCACAGCACGCACGGCTGGCATATTCAGCACTTTTTTCCAGGTCGGTTGTGCCACGGGCAGATGCACCGCCGCATGAGAACCTGTCAAAGCACGAATCTGCTCTAGCAGTTCAGCCTGATAACCGGCTGCGACTGTACCCTGCGTGTACATCGGCTGCAAGATGGCAGTGAGAGCGCCGGTAGCATTCGTTGGACCATAGCCTTGCATCCCCTGCATCCCCTGCATCTGCGTTCCGTGCTGCGCA
>JAJZEJ010000475.1 GCA_021828635.1 Chloroflexota bacterium | reverse complement strand
AGGTGGGTCAGGTATGCCAAGTGAGCAAGAGGCACAGAGGGCGCGTGAGCGACTAGAAAACGAGTACGAGCGACGCACACGTGAGAACCCAGAGAATGAACGCGACATAGAAACCGACCTGTAGGGGCGTGATTCATCACGCCCGCGTCTGTAAAACATGACATTCCTTGTGAGTGTCATGTTTTATTAATTTTTGGCCTCTAACCATCAATGCCTCAGAATGTCGTATAACATAGATAACCTGATCGAAAGAATAGATACAGAGAGGTATGTTATGGCTATGCAACGTTCTGAGACACCGACCGAGAAACCCAATGGGCCGTTGATTCTCGCGCTGGATGTTGGCACCTCATCGACGCGCACCCTACTTTTTGATGCTAAAGGAACCGCTATTTCCAGCGTCCACGCACAGCAGCAGTATAAGCTGAACGTGACCAGTGAGGGTGAGGTCTCAGTCGATGCCGATGAACTGCTCAAGGTTGTGGCGCAGACGATTGATGATGCGCTAGAGCAGGCTGGCCCCCTGGCCGAACAGATCGGCGCGGTCGCCATTGATACCTTCTGGCATGCTCTGTTAGGTGTCGATGAGCAAGGCAAGCCACTGACGCCATTGATTACCTGGGAGGATACCCGTCCACAGTTAGCCGCCTTAGCGTTACGCAAAGAACTGGATGAAGAAGCAGTTCATGCGCGAACCGGGGCGCGTTTCCATGCCAGTTACTGGCCCGCCAAATTGCGCTGGTTGGCGCAGGAGCAACCCGCTATTTTTGCACAGGTGCATGAGTGGCTCTCTTTTGGCGAATATCTGCACCGTCGCCTGCTCGGCAAATCCGTGTGTAGCCTCTCGATGGCGTCCGCCACTGGTCTGCTCAACACGCGCCAGAAGCAGTGGGATAAAGAATTGTTGCAGACGCTCAAGGTACGACCGCAACAATTTCCTGAGTTGGGCGATATGCGTGATGGTATTACTGGTTTGAAGGACGAATACGCACGCCAATGGCCCACCTTGCGCGATGTACCCTGGTTTCCGGCACTGGGCGACGGTGCATCGGCCTGCATCGGCTCCGGCTGTGCCAGTATCGAGAACTGGTCGATGACGATTGGTACGTCAAGTGCCATACGCATTGTCGTCAAGCCGGAGCAGGTTGTGCCGCCGATGGGTCTCTGGCTCTATCTCATCGATGCTAACCGCGCTGTGTTAGGCGGCGCGTTGAGCGAGGGCGGCAATCTACTGGCCTGGCTTGACAGTGTTCTCAAATTGCCTGAACTGAAGGACGCCGAACCTCTGGTTGCCGAATTAGCGCCCGATGAACATGGCTTGACGATTCTGCCCTTTATCTCCGGCGAGCGTAGTCTGGGTTGGCACGCCGAGGCGCGTATGACCATCTCTGGTCTCCGCGCTCATACGACTCCCGCCGAATTATTGCGTGCCGGTATGGAGGCACTGGCCTACCAACTCGATGGTGTCTACACGCAGTTGTGTACGACGCTGAATATAGAGAAAGGCAAAATGCAGCGTATTACTGCTAGTGGTGGTGCGTTGCTCAGCTCCAAAACATTGCAACAGATCATTGCCGATACGCTTGGTTCACCCATTTATCCCTCACGCGATCAAGAAGCTTCGGCGCGTGGGGCCGCTCTGCTGGCGCTGGAAGCCCTCGGCGTCATCAAAGATGTCGCGCAGGTTGCACCCAACCTGGAGACGCCAACGAAGCCTGACGCTGAGAAACAAGCAACATATAAAAAGGCGGAGGAACGACAAAATAAATTGTATCAGTTATTGCTATCCTGATATCACAAGCATTAGCACGCAAATAGGGCTGATTCTGTCCTCTTTCAAAGATATACTCTAGAAGGGTAGATATCCTGCGAGGAAACGAGAAGAGGGGATTCATGACAAATCTAGATATTGCATACCAGCGACTCCACAATCAAGCTATCACGTCGCCTCTCTTTGAGAACCCTGTCGATGTGGTAAAGTGGTTTGGTGCCATGCAGGCTCAGGACTATCTTGGAGCTATGTGGGCAATCGGACTGCGTATGTCCAATGCAATCGAGGCAGAGATTGAACAGGCGATAGCCGATGGGGAAATTGTGCGCACGCACCCTATGCGCGATACCTGGCATTTTGTCGCGGCGGCGGATATTCGCTGGCTGCTTGCTCTGCTGGCACCACGAAAGATTGCGGGCAGTGTGCCGCGCTATCGTCAACTTGAATTGGACGAGACGATCTTTGCTAGAAGCAATGCGGCGATTATGCAAGCACTGCAAGGCGGCAAGCAATTCACTCGTGAAGCATTAGCCGCTGTGCTTGAGCAGGCCGCTATTGCCACAGCAGATTTGCGACTCACGTACCTTTTGATTCGCGCTCAGTTGGATGGCGTGATCTGTTCCGGCCCTCGACGCGGCAAACAGTTTACCTTTGCTTTGCTTGATGAAGTAGTACCAGTTTCCAGAACATTTCCACGCGACGATGCGCTGGCCGAACTGACTTGCCGCTATTTTACGAGTCATGGTCCAGCAACGGCGCAGGATTTTGCATGGTGGTCAGGTCTGACCATCACGGATGTCAAAGCTGGTCTTGAGATGGTTAAACCTCATATCGTGCAGGAGGTTATCAATGGGCAGCCTTACTGGTTGGCTCCATCTCTACCTTCTGCGAAAATTGCAGAACCCTCTGTTTATTTATTACCATCATACGATGAGTATTCCGTTGCTTATAAAGATCGTAGTGCTATTCTTGACGCAGCATATGCTGTACAAACGGGAAACGGTATCTTCAATCCAATCATCGTTACTAATGGTCGCATTATTGGTACCTGGAAGCGCACGTTCAAGCGAGATGTTGTTGTTATAGAAACTGCTCTCTTTCATCCTCTCAACGAAACTGAAACTCATGCCCTTACGTCTACAATAGAGCGTTATGGCCGATTTATAGGTAAACCTGTTATATTGTTATGAATGCTATAATATTTTGAAGCAGGGAGACAATAAATTTGTACTCATCTTTTTCAAGCCGATGGAGCTATGCCGGTTTCTTCCACAATCCTGCGAGCCAATTTTTCAAAGTCTAAATACGCGCTTTGCATAGCTTGCAAGTGTGACCCAATAGCGCCATCAGCCGGTCGCAAGTGAAACATCGGCTTACGGGCCTCTTGCGCTAATGGCATCAGGCTTCGATAGTCTTTTAGCAGAGCTAATCGGTAAGGATCGCTTGTTACGGTGATACTGCCAGCTTGATGCGGTGATTTATCAAGAACATAGGTTCGATAAT
>JAJZEJ010000383.1 GCA_021828635.1 Chloroflexota bacterium | reverse complement strand
ATGCCAGACACACTCAGCGTAGCCCACGCGACTATAAGCCTAAACCAGAGGAGCGCCATGTAACGCCACTCCCCGATGGGCGTGTCCTCAAGGGACCACGTTCCTCACAGCGCCAGCAGGCGCAATTCTGGACAAACGTCTCTGAAGATACTGATGAGCTACTGAGCAATGTTCACACGCAGGAGACGGAGGGTGAGCAGGAGAATGGGCAAGAGACGGAGCAAACGGAAAAGACACGCCGTCCACGCCCACGAACAGCTAGTGGAGTTGTGCGCAAGCGAAAATCGTCATCAACGGGGGCATCGGGACCGTCACCTAAACCGTCACAACGCGGTTTCAAATGGCCCACCCCTTAAAAATATGTACAAACATAGTAGTGGATGATCTGACACTCATAAAGGATCTCGCTACATTATATTGTGCCGCCTACCACGTAATAAAGATCCACCTGGTAGGTGGCCTGACACCCACGAGGGGTATCACTACATCTATGCTACCGTTTGCGGCGTAGATTCATGTAGTGACATCCTTCGTGGGTGTCAGGTATCTGAGAGGTAAATATGTTGTATCCTGGTTATCTTCAGCTTTATGAAACCGGAGAACTGGCCCAAAGGGCAGAGGCAGCCTGGGAGGTTTTACGTAGTTGCACCATCTGCCCCCAAAACTGCCATTGTAATCGTATCGCAGGGAAGACAGGTGTCTGTCACTCCGGCACCGAAACTATCGTGGCATCATGGAACGTCCATCGCCGTGAAGAGCCACCTATCAGCGGCACACGCGGAGCGGGTACAATCTTTTTTGGCTATTGCCAGGCACGTTGCACCTATTGTCAAAATTTTCCATTGAGTCAAGGCGGCCTGGGACACCGCGTTGGACCGGAACGATTGGCCGATATGATGCTCTACTTGCAAAAGAAACGCTGCCATAACCTGGACCTAGTCACACCCACCCATTTTGTACCCCAAATTCTCGCCGCATTAGTCGTCGCTTGCGGGAAGGGATTACGCCTGCCAATTGTTTACAACTGTGCGGGCTACGAGAATCTGGAAACATTGCGCCTGCTTGATGGTGTTGTCGATATCTATCTGCCGGATGCTAAGTATGCTGATAATAAACACGCACTACGCACATCGAAGATGCCGCGCTATGTTGATTATAATCAGGCTGCGTTGCGCGAGATGTATCGACAAGTTGGCCCATTACAACTCGATGAAGAAGGCATTGCGCGACATGGACTGCTGATCCGCCATCTTGTCATGCCAGAAGATATTGCTGGCACACGTGAGGTCTTACGCTGGATTGCCGAAGAACTGGGACCGGATACACCGATTAGCCTGATGGATCAATACTTTCCGGCCTGGAAAGCGGTGAATGATCCCATTCTCAATCGGCGTCTTACCTGGCAAGAGTATCGCACGGCCCTGGATGCGCTGGATGAGTTCGATTTCACTAATGGCTATGTACAAGAAGACCTGATCGAAGTCGATGTTACATCTACTCTATAGGCAAGCTTGTTTATATGCCTGGTAATTCGCTTCATATGGACCAAGCACTGTATAATCTGAATAAAGAAGATATGTCTCACTGAGAGGTGTTGCGTGTGTCTGATATACACAGCATCGCTCATCACGTGCGTAGAGACACGTAATTAAGCAGTTACAACAGTTACACCCAGTCACGTGCAAGATAACGTGCGAAATGGAGTGTTTTTTTATGAATACAACGGCCACGTTGAGCCGACTCTTTGCCGGTATCCAGGACGATCTTGAAAAAGTGGATAACATTTTTCAGGAACGCGCTACCTCTGGACTCGACATTCTGCATTCTGCTTCCATGCACGCTCTTGCGTCACCAGGAAAACGTCTACGAACAGCTATCACACTACTATCAGGTAAACTTCACACCTACCACTTTGAAAAACTTCTCCTCCTCAGCGTCGCTTTTGAGATGACGCACCTAGCAACGCTCATCCATGATGATATTGTCGATGAAGCACGCACCCGCCGTGGTAGCCCAACCGTCAATGCCGTTTGGGGCGATAAAATCGCTATTCTCCTGGGCGATTACTACTTTGCGAAAACTGCTGGCTTGATTGCAGACATTAAAGATCACCGCATTGATCAGCTCTTCTCCGATACGGTTGCCACTGTCTGTGAGGGAACGATCATGGAAATGATGACGGCCAGAAACATCGATCTGACTATCGAGAGCTATTATGAGAAAATTCAGCGTAAAACAGCCTGCTTGATAGCAGCATGTAGCAAAGGTGGAGCGATTGTGAGTGAGGCATCAGACGATGAGATCGAATCGCTCTACGAATATGGCCTCAATCTTGGTATCGCCTTCCAGATCATCGATGATATTCTTGACTATACTGAGGACCAATCAACTATCGGTAAACCAGCGGGCAATGATTTGAGACAAGGTATGGTAACATTACCACTCATCTATGCCTTGCAAGACCAACCACAAAACGGGCGTTATCAACAGATCAACCAGATTTTGAGTGGTGAGACAAACGACGAGAAGGCTATTCTCTCAGTCGTCGCTTGGGTTTCCGAGGGTCATGGTGCCAAACGCTCGCTGATGGATGCCTACGCCTATGGTAGCAAGGCGCGTGATGCCCTCTATCACTTCCCACCCTCGCCCGACCGTGATGTCCTGGACGAGTTAATTGATTTCGTCACGGCACGCAATAAATAGCACCTTGCAGACATTCTACAGGATGAGTGACAAGCATGAAAACAAATATCGTATTAGAAGAGCGGTTTCGCGCCACGGGCGGCAAACGCTCCTATGTGAAACGGCTCTTTGGGCGCATCGCCCGCATTTATGATCCAATGAATCGCTTGATGAGCTTTGGTCTTGATCGCTACTGGCGTCGCTTCGCGGCACACTACCTGGCTCTCGGTAGTGGTGAGACAGGACTGGACCTGGGAGCTGGTACCGCGGACCTCTCAATTGCTGTTATTCGCGGCTCTGGCTCCGGTACACACATGATCGGCATGGATATCACGCCGGAGATGCTGGAGCAAGGACGTAAAAAGCTGGCACGGATGGGGCTACAAGACCGTGTAGAACTGCGCGTTGGCGATGCTGAACATATCGATCTACCCGATAACAGCGTTGATGGGTGCTGTTCAGCTTTCACCGTGCGCAATCTGACCGACATTCATCAGGGTTTCAAAGAGATGTTGCGCGTGGTTCGTCCTGGTGGGCGTGTTGTCTGTCTGGAGATCAGTCATCCCCCTGGCAAGATTTTTGGCTCGTTATTCTACTT
>JAJZEJ010000567.1 GCA_021828635.1 Chloroflexota bacterium | reverse complement strand
GCGCGAACCGCCGCTGATAAATTCAGCAAAGGCTCACAGCGCGATCTGGGTCAGGTGGCAGCCAATGGTGGCCTTGCCGCGCTACTGGCCCTTTGCTCTAGCCTGAACAAATCTGAACGGCTGCAACAACTATATCAGGCGGCCTATGCCGGTACGCTGGCAACAGCTACCGCCGATACCTGGGCCACTGAGTTGGGCATCCTCAGCACGCAGTCGCCACGCCTGATTACCACAGGTCAGCCGACGACTCCTGGCACCTCCGGCGGCGTTACACCGCTCGGTCTGGGTGCAGCCTCACTCGGTGCGTTTACGCTCGGTGGCATCTTCTGGCTGTTATTGAATTTCAAATGGCAAAAGACATCACGAAAGCCACACAGCATGCTGCCTTTTATAACTTTGATTGCCGGTCTGGGTGGCTCCCTGGCTGATAGTCTGATGGGAGCGACAGTGCAGGCCATGTACTATTGTCCGCTCTGTGAGAAGGAGACCGAGCGGCGCGTCCATAGCTGTGGCACACCGACACAGCCCTTACGCGGCCTCGCCTGGTGCGATAATGATGTCGTCAACTTCGTCTCTACTGGCGTCGGTGGCCTGATTGCCATGCTGCTCATGTTCCCTTTTGTGGGACGCAAACAGCGTCTGTCAGAGTAGGCTCACACGTGTTAGAGATAGGAAAAATATGTTCTTTACCAGATTCGTGCGCGAATAATGCTTTTGATTGGAAGGATAGATAGATAGATATGAAAGCTGTACAGGATATCGTTAGTCGTAACTGGAAACCGGGGAAAGCAGCCCTGATTGGTCTGATCGCCACACTGGCCTATAGCGCGGCAATGGAGGGCGACCAGGTGTTGCTCAACAACCGCTTCAGCGATGTGCGCTTTATTCAGGGTATGATCGAAGGAGAGAAGAAAAGCACGGGCGTTCACCTGCTGGCCTGGGCCATTCACCTGCTCAATGGCGTGGCGCTGGCCGAAATCTATGCCGCCGTGGGCAAACGCTTTCTCCCCGGCCCGGACTGGTTGCGCGGCTCTATCTTCGGTGAACTATTCATTGCCGCCGTCTGGTGGCTCACGCCTCTGGCCGACAAGCATCATCCCCTGATCAAAAATGGCGAGATGCCCAAACTGGCAACCTGGAAATCTTTCGGCCAGAACGTGATTCGCCATTTCGTCTTCGGCATTGTGCTAGGGCTACTGTATCGGGATTAGGCTTCAGCCATCTGTGCTTCGCTGTCGTCGAGGTGGTCGCCCACGCGGTTCTGCTCGTGTTTCTTGCTCATAACGCATCAGTGCAGCAGGAGTCGAATACCAGCGCCGATTCCACTTCCTGGCCTCCAGTTTTCCTTGTCGGGCCAGCAAGCCAAGATAATTCCCATCATAGCCGTGCTGGAGGGCCAGTTCCGAGAGCAGTTGATACTGTTCATCGGGAACGGCAACACAGGCGTCTAGATAAAAATCAAGACCAACCTCGACAGCTTGGCCGATCAGGTTAATAATTGGCTGGTAGACTCCCCTATCAGCAGCCTGAAGTGCCTGGAGATAGCGTAGTTTCCACTCACGTAGCAGGAAGGCGGGGGCATATCCAGCCTGGATAAGCTGTAGATTGAGTAACAAACGGCTACAACGACCATTGCCATCAATAAATGGGTGAACTGCGACAAAACCATGATGAGAGATGGCCCCACGCACAAGCGGATGGTAGCTCTTGCCCTCACCCTCAAGCCAGCGAACCCACTGCTCCATGAGGGGCCGCACTTGGCGTCCCTCTGGTGGTCGCAGATCACTCCCACGAATATAGACGGGCTGTTGGCGAAAGGTACCCGCTGATGCTTCGATATCATGCAGCACCAACGCATGCAAGTACAAAATCGTGTCTAGTGTAATCGGGTCGCTCCCTTGCGCCAAGCGGTGCAATTCATCAAACGCCTTTGCGTGGTTCGTGGCTTCCAGATGTTCACGCAAACTATGGCCGCCAATAGTGATTCCTTCTTCGATCACCACTTGTGTCTCGCGCAATGTGAGGGTATTACCTTCAATAGCGTTACTGTGATATGTCAGTCGAATACGCAAATCCTCATGTAAACGGCGAACAATGGCTGGAGAGAGGGGCCGGTGTAAGTCAAGTTTATTTTTCTTCTCTTCCAGACGGGCGAACAGACGTGGCTCAAGGCGCAGGTCTTCCTGTTCCATGTGTTCATCATATCGGGGCATAACCGTATCTCTCCTCAGAAAAAACCGACAAATAATTTATTGATTGGGCCATTTTCACGGCCTATCAATAAATTATAGTTTGGCACAGTTCAGAAAACAAGAGTGTCAACGCAGGGAAACTATCGAGAGACAGCTAGATAAAGCTCGATCATTTTCAAGCCATCAGAATGCTTGACGTGAGGGTGAGTATCTGTTATAATAGCGTCGTCACAAATCGGGGTGTGGCGCAGCCCGGTAGCGCACTACAATGGGGTGGGCGTCCAGAGAGGCGGGACAATCGTAGTCGTGTAAATCACGACACCACTGGTAACAAAGTGGGTAAAGCACCTGACTTACCGGAAACCGAAAGGTCTAAGGGACCATAGCATGTCAGGAAAGTTAGGACGGGATAAGTACCTATACCGTGCCTAGCAAGCTAAGTCGCATATGGTTAAGGCTAAACTGCTTAAACCCTAGCCGAGCGTTCAATGTGGGAACCAGGTCTTCACGGTACTATTGGACCTGTACGGTGATATAGAGTGAACAACCCCAACGCTCTATAAGTTACTTCACTGTAGCGGCCTCTATTGAAGAGGAAACGGCGAACAGGGAACCTAAGTGCGACGCTAACGATTGAGTCGTAACCTGGAGATCACCTACGGGAGGAGACTCCTATGGTGACAGAACTCCCATAGTACTCAAATGCTCACCGTAACTGGTGAGACACGGGGAAGGGGAGAAAGAAGGTACTCCACCAAACCGTCCAAGCTGCTACGAAGGTAGCATAAGGCGAAAGACGGCAAAGTGGCTAAGCCGCCCTAGTGACAATGGGAGTACAAAGGACAACTGAATAGTTAAGAAGAGCATAAGGAGCAGCTCCCATGCAAACGGCAGAGCTAGCGGAGAAACTGAAAGCCATCGAGAGACTAGAGGTTATCCGCCAGCAAAACGCACAGCGTGGGTGGACTAACCGGAATCTCTATCGGCTACTATTCAAACCGGAACTGTACGAAATAGCCTATGAGCGGATAAAGTCCAAACCCGGCAATATGACGCCAGGAACGGACAGGGAAACACTAGATGGGTTCTCT
>JAJZEJ010000510.1 GCA_021828635.1 Chloroflexota bacterium | reverse complement strand
ATCCAAAGAAAATCAGGAGCCACCAGCGTTCTTCCTGGTTCTGGCCGCCTGGATTGGCGTCTCCAAAAACGCTATCAGGCAAATCCCCTGCAGTTTTACTTAGAGCTTCGGAGGGAGTATGGTGATGTTGCACGCTACTATCAGTATGGAATGCTTCCTACGGTCTTAGTGAGTTCGCCTGATCTCATCAAAACTATTCATCTGCAAAAAGTGCAGAACCCCTGCTATCCACGAGATGGCATGGAAACGGCCATGATTCGTGCCGTGATAGGCAAAGGACTTTTAACAACTGAAGGTGATGCTTGGTTGAGCCGACGACATCTTTTGCGGCCCTTTTTTGAATCAAAACAGATTGCCACCTATCTGCCAATCTTTGTTCACCATGCAGATCAGCTGATTGGCGCGTGGCTCAAAGCAGCTCAACAAGGAAATAGCCTTGATGTAGAACATGCCCTCATGGAGTTTACTCTTCGCACAGTGATTCAGACATTTCTAGGAGAAACCATGCTTGGGCATGAAACGGCTCTCAATCAAGGGATTTATGGCATCAATGAATACTTTACCCATCTGATGCATGCAGTAGTGCCTGTCCCACCAGGGATTCCCACACCGACCTACCGGCGTTTTCAGAAGAGCCAGACTGCTTTTACAGAGGTTTTGCAATGGATGCTCGACATGGCACGGCTGCAACCAGAAGAGGATCGTGCGCCTCTGTTAGCTTGTCTCTTGCGTTCCCCAATCCTCTCTGATCAAGATCGGCGTGATGAGCTACGCACGATGATTATGGCGGGCTATGAAACGTCTGCGTCGCTGCTGACCTGGTGTCTCTACTTATTGGCTAGCCCACCGGATGGAGTGGATGGTTCCTATCAGATCGAGCCAGATATCGTGCATGATGTCCATCAGCAACTAGAAGAGGAAGTCGAGACGGTGTTACGCGGGAAGCCAGTGACAGAGGAAACGTTGCCACACCTCACGCTGCTTCAACGTACCCTACAGGAGTCGCTGCGACTTTTCCCGCCGAGTTGGGCGGCGACCAGAAAAGTTGCCAAAGCCACCGCACTAGGGAATTTTGAGCTTTCGGCGGGAACGACGCTTATTCTCAGCCCCTATGTCACCCACCGCCATCCCCTGCTGTGGCCCGATCCCGCCAAGTTTGATCCGCAGCGATTCGCGCCAGAACAGGAAACCCACCGCCCTGACTATGCCTATTTCCCCTTTGGCGGCGGGCCTCATCGCTGCATTGGAGAGCAGTTTGCCCTCACTTTGGCAAGTGTGCTGCTTTCACGACTGCTACAAAAGCGGATTCGTTGGTCATTGCTCGCAGGGCATCCGCCTGTGTTTCCTGTCATACGGGGGGCGCTGCGGCCTTCTGCACCTATTCTGGTGCAGATTGCAAGAGATTCTACGGCGTCCTTTGTGTAAATCCAGAGTGCCTGAGCGTATCTGGGGAAAGCTACAAGCCAGTGATACAAGGAGGAAACTTGCATCACGTTTGCTTGATGCGTCATACCAAAAAGAAGGGAACAAAAGATGTACGGCCAGCAAAAGATTTATCAACACCGTGCGCAACCTCACATTCCTCTAGAGGCCCGTTGCGCTGTTTTTGGTAACTGGAATGTGGCGTATAGTGTGTATGGCTCCCTCAATGCAAATATGACTTTTGTACTGCTGCCCGATGTAGCGCAATTGCGCAGTTGCTGGGAGAAGCAAGTACGGCCACTTTCGGAAGCGGGTTATCAAGTTATCACAATTGATCTGCCCTATCAAGGCGAGACTGTACCTTGTCGATACGATCTTGCTGTTGCCGAGCCAGAGGATATCTTTGCTGATTTTCTTGCGGTCGTGATAGATACAGAGAAGCTGCAAAACGTCATTCTGGTTGCTTGGGGTGCTGCCGGTATC
Source organism: Chloroflexota bacterium (assembly GCA_021828635.1). Next base: position 1,383 of record JAJZEJ010000510.1, on the reverse strand, counting down.
TGTGTGACGCACTATACGGCAAAGTATAGCACAAGTCACCTTGCTGGAATAGTTCTCATGTCAGCTCTTCTCACTCCTGATCCAGCTTTATTTACACACGAAATCTGGACATTGTTGCTAAAAGTGCTGACTACACCAGACGAGGGAAAAGCGCGGGAAGGAGAAGCTGTGGTTTCACAATTTGTTTCTCTGTTGACCTTGAGACCCGCTCCTTTGAAAGAACATTTAGAAGTGTTTTCCTATACTGCTGCAAATCTGCTTGGTTGCCATCATTTGAGTTTGGCATTGTTTTCTTCCAACACACCAAATCTTCATGCCTTACAACAGGCGTGGAAATCGATTCCTTTGCTATGGGTGGCCGGAGAAGAAGATCAGCTTGTTCCAAAAACCTATACTCACAAGCTTGTTGCAAACTTCCCTCATGCAGTGTTGTATGAGTTCACGCAGTGCGCACATTCTGCACACCGCGAATACCCCAATGAAGTGAACAAACAACTGGTAGATTTTGCTCGTTGCCTCTGTTTCCAGTAATTTCTCACAGAATGGCCTGGAAAGCGGGATAAGCCGCTTTCCAGGCCGGTTATGAGTCTAAACTCCAACAGGAAAAGAACAATAGCTGCACTACTTTTGGAGAACGCTGCCACTTCCCTCTTCTTCTCCCTTGTTTACCACATATTTATAAAAGGTAGCTCGACTTTTGAAGCCGGTCAGTGCCATAATCTCGGCAATCGTGTTCTCTTTGGCTGTGTAGAGTTGCCGCGCACGCTCTAGCTGGCCTGGGCGCAACTTTTCAATCGCTGGTCGCCTCCCTCCTCTTCTCCCTCTGGCACGAGCTGCCTCTAAGCCAGCCTGGGTGCGTTCGCTGATAATGTCGCGCTCAAACTCGGCCAGGGCAGCCATGAGGTGAAACATGAGTTTGCCGGTGGGCGTGGAGGTATCAATGTTCTCTTTCAGGCTGCGCAATTCCACGTTGCGTTCGGCCAGCATGGTCACAGTGTCAATCAACTCTTTGAGTGAACGCCCCAATCGGTCGAGCCGCCAGACAACAATACTATCACCTGCGCGAACCATTGCAAGCATGCTCAAGAATTGCGGTCGATCAAACCGCTTGCCACTCATTTTGTCGGTAAAGACGCGCTCACACTGTTCTCGTTGCATGGCATCCTCTTGTAATGCCGTCGTCTGTTTATCCCTGGATACGCGGATATAGCCAATCTTCATTCGATACGGTTCCTCCTACAGTATAAGATGGGTTTATTATACAACAACTCATCTCAAATTGCAAGTTCTTGAACGCTGATTATCATATGTCAATTTGAACACTTAGGAGATGAGGGGAAACCTTGTTTTATGTAAATCATCAAAATAGTTGACCTCTTTTTC
>JAJZEJ010000871.1 GCA_021828635.1 Chloroflexota bacterium | reverse complement strand
ACCCATGTCGGCGAAACAACCACCTTTACTTCGCCCTACCTCACCAATACGCTGCTACGGTTGTGATAGAGTATCATGCGATAATCAGGCAAAAAACTTTTCGACCGTCACGGCCTTAATGGCGGGAACAATTTTTGATGGTAGAGTATCGCTTCCTTCAAAATAACCGAGGGAGTGATAGATGCCTTCATGCAGCACCAGCATTTCCACTGTGCGTGCAGCAGGATCGGCAATCCAGTATTCTGGCACACCAGCTCGCGCATACAGGTCACATTTCTCGCGCCGATCAAAGATGGCCGTTGAGGGAGAGGCGACTTCAACCACCAGATCAGGATTACCGATAATACGTGAGTCTTTCACTCTGTCGAGGTGTTCTTGCAAAATGACCAGCACATCCGGTTGCACGACATTATTGGGGGCCAGTTCAACGTCAATAGGTGAAATAAATACTTCCCCGACACCAGTAGAAGTCACGTGGACGAACAAGTAATGATTGAAGCGTACAACGGCTTTTTGGTGCCATGAGGAAGGCGCAGGACTCATATACAACACTCCATCCACAATTTCGTAGCGATGTCCGTCATCGGGCAAAGTGGCATACTGCGCGTAAGTCCATGCTCCCTGTTGCGGGCCTGTCAGGTAGTCGGCGCGTTTCACAATATTGATCTTGTAGCCTTCATACATGAGTGCCATAATGTTTTCTCTGCTTTCTGCCATGCCGAATGACGATTCTCAGTTCTAATTATAACATATTAGTGCTGGATGGATTCGAGGACGGCAGCAATCTCGTGGCGCACGCGCTCGTTATTGGTGACTTCGCTGTGAACCTTTTCCCAGCCATGCATAATCGTTGTGTGGTCGCGTCCGCCCAGCTCGTTACCGATCTGGAGCAGGGAGGCATCGGTCTCTTCGCGCATCAGATACATGGCGACCTGACGCGGCCAAGCGATCTCGCGGTCACGCTGCTTGCCACGTACCTGAGCCGCATCGACGTTATAATAGCGGCACACGCCCTCTAATATTTCATGCATGGTAAGCGCGGCGTAGGTGGGCTTGGTATCACTATAAATATGTTCCAGTGCTTGAGCAGCCAGTTGTGGTGACAGAGGCGCACCACGTAGCGTGGCATAGGCAATGACACGGTTGAGCGAACCTTCCAGCTCACGCACACTGCTACATTGTGGGCGGGCAATATACTCGATGACGGCATTGGGAATGGGAAAATGCAGCGAATCGGCTTTTGAGCGCAGGATAGCCAGGCGATGTTCATATTCAGGGGGTTGAATATCGGCCAGCAGACCCCACTCGAAGCGCGAGCGCAGGCGATCTTGTAGACTGTGAATGGCCTTTGGAGGGCGATCACTCGTCACCACGATCTGTTTATTGGCGTTATGTAGTGCGTTAAAGGTATGAAAAAATTCCTCTTCAGTTGATTCTTTACCCGCGATAAACTGGATATCGTCCACGAGCAAAATGTCTATTTGGCGATATTTAGCGCGAAATTCCTCTGTTTTCTGGAAACGAATAGCGTTAATGATCTCGTTGGTAAACTTTTCAGAGGTGACATATAAAACATTCAGACCAGTACTCTCACCGACATGGCCGATAGCATGGAGCAGGTGGGTTTTGCCCAAGCCTACACCACCATAGAAGAAGAGCGGGTTATAGACACGACCGGGATTTTCCGCTACGGCCTGGGCTGTAACGTGAGCCAGTTGATTGGACTTGCCCGCGATGAAGGATTTGAACGTGTAGCGCGGATTGAGTAAACCTTCGGTGGCCGATGTCATTGGGGACATGAACGACCAGGAACTTGCTTGTACGGACGCTTCGTTTGGCTTAGAAGTTGGTAGATGGATGCCCTCGTGCTGTGCAGGTATGACTGGCTCATCCTGAGCCTGCTGTTCTGGTATGTTGAGTATGCTGATAGATTCGTCCTGCTCTGCATTTGTATGAGGGCCACGATGCACACCGGACGAAGGTATGAATGGCGCACTCGATTGCATCGCGGCGGCAGTAGCGGCAGCATCGGCGATGCGCTGTTCACGTTGTTCGGCGGCAGGACGGCCCTTGCCCAGACGAAGACTGCGTTTACCTGTACCAGGAAGCAGGCCGCGTTGCTCATTGCCGAGAAGCGGTTGTGGTAGCTCATTGGTTTCTTTCGTCACCACAAATTGCACCTCTATCGGCTGATCAGTGATATCGGAGAGGATGGAGCGAATGAGATCAATGAAGCGGTCTTCAAGATGCGCCCTGGTGAAAGGTGATGGTACACCAATGGTAAATACGCCATCCTGGAAAGAAATAGCCTTTGTTCCCTGAAACCAGGTTGTAAATACAGCCGGCTTCACTTTTGTTTGTATTCGCTCAATAGCTGTTTGCCATATCTGTTTCGCGTTCACGTGTTTACCTCCCAGGACGATCTATTGGCGGCACCACGCCCCGTACCCTCACCCCAAAAAGCCATAGGATGATAGCAACGGAATTGCAATGGTCTGTAATAGTAACACCGAATCAAACTGCTGTCTAGTCCACTTTTGGTACTAATTTGCGTTGCAATTCACAGGATTTTTCTCCCATGTTGTCGTATAGTTGAAAGGGGTAATCTATCAGAGGTTACACGTTTATCCTCGGCGTGGCTCATATGGTTGTATCAAATCATACCAAATAGTACTGATGAGAAGAGAAAAGCATCTCATACGTTTATACAATAGGCGGCTCTGAATAGAGCTTGCCTTTGGTGTTGCTAAGGAGTAGTTCATGTGGGTATCAGAAGGATTTTCATATTACATGTTGCTGAGGTGGAAGGGCATCTATGGCTGTGTTGGTCTCGTGCTGGCATGCGTGTTGTTTATCTCCTGTTCAGGTTTGAGCCTGGGAGGAACGACTACCAAGAGTCCTTTATCCGCATCAGCAGATGTGGCATTAGCAAAGTTGCACTGGTGTGGTAAAGTGTTGATGATCTTTCGTGATGAGGGAGCTGGTGGAACCGGTGGAACCGCGCCGTCGGCAGGTACAGCGACAGTAGCGCCCGGAACACCAACGGCAGTCGTCGCTACTCCGGCAGCGGCAGCAACCACACCGACCCCGACCACGTTGACCGATTGGCAGCAGGTAAAGAGCGAGTTGGGTTTTACACCGTATTTACCAGTGACGTTGCCCGCCGGTACGTGTCTGGTCAGTGCCTACGGGATGGTACATGATCCGATCTTGGGAGGAAGTTTTACTATCGGCTATTTGTTACCCGATCATAGTGCGGTGACATTCTCGGAGGCACCTCTGAGTGCGCAAAACAAGAATGCGCAGTTTCAATGTAATGTGATGACCAGTTCGGATACCACTACCGTGAAGAAGAGTGGTACGCCTGTTGCGACTTCGAGCAAGGCCACATTACCCCTCCAGGATTGCACCGGGGTGCGAACAACCACCAGCGTTGTGTTTTCTGCGCGAGGAACGACCGCATCGTTACATGGTTTTTTTAATGCGTTGCAGCCAAATGTTAATTGGGTACCAGCAGCTTCGTAATGGGTGTCGCTTGCTAATGTAGCGGCTTGCGCTGGATCCGCAACAGTTTTTGCTCTTGCATGTGTATAGTTTGCATATGCTTAAATTGGGAGGAACATTCATCATGGAAAAATGCCCCTATTGTCTGTCGGAAACACGGCCAGGTGATAACTTCTGCCTGAACTGCGGTAATCGACTTGTGCCGGCGACGCCTTTACCCGTCGGACAGACGGTTTCTGGTGCAGGGGTAGATGGGACGCTGGCTGCGTCCGAGAATTGGGCGGCTGGTATCCCCGGTATGTCAGGTATGGCCGCGCCTTCACCCTGGTCCCCAGAGGCAGCAACCATTATGGGCGGTGCCGACTTCGATATGCCAACAGTCCCCCCAGATAACTCACCTATGCCCATGATGCAACCGGAACAGAGCGAGCAGCTCGGTCGCCTCATCTTGCGTGGTGAGCATGGCGAGGTTTTGCAGGAGTTTACCCTGGACAAGCCAGAAATGACTATCGGACGCGCACCAGCCAGCGATATTCTGCTGGCAAAGGATAAGCTGACTTCACGTCGCCATGCAACCATTCATCACGACAATGATGGCTACACGTTGCGTGACGAGAACAGCGCCAATGGTACCTTTGTCAATGGGCAGCAGCTTGAGACGATGGTTCCCTATTCCCTCAAGGACGGTGATCTCGTTGGTATCGGCGAATATGAACTGCTTTATCATTCGTCGTTGACTGGCAATGTAGATATCGAAGATATGCCGACCATCAATGTGCCATTCGAGCCAGCCGAATTGACAGCACGCACGCAGAGCGACGAAGCCGCGACTTTGGGAACAAATGATCCCTATCGCACGCGCCCGGCGGACGAAGACTTGATGCAATTGTTGAATGGTAGCAGTAATGGTATGGCCTCCTCGTCAACGCCTGCCGATGTGGCGAGTGTTCCATTGCCGACCTCGTACCCTGCTCCTGCACCGTCGGTCGCTCCAACCATGATTCCTGATGCCGAGTCTTTCAGTACTCCGGCGTTCGCCAGCACGCCCGCCTCGACACCTGAGATCAAACCTGCATCTACACCTTCTTATAACTATGGTGAGGTAAAGCCGATCATGAGCAATACTCCTGTGACACCTGCAACCAGCACGACAAGTAGCGAGAGCGTCACCTTCAATCGCCTGACGAGCATCGCGCAACCAACATTGCCTGACATCACCTCGCTTGTGGCGGCCCTATCCTCGCTAGACGGCCAGGTCACGGCACTGCAAGAGCAACTCAATTCAACACAAGATGCTCTGCGTCAGCACGAGGGCGATGTGGCACAGACAACCAGCCAGTTGCGCACAGCAGTACGGCGCGTCTCCGAGCGCATGGACAGCACAATTGCCGATGTGGCTCGTAGCCGCGAGGCATTGGCCTGGGCAGACCTGATACAATTAATGGAAGATGTGATGAACAACCCGCGCGACATCGAATATGTCGGCAAACTGGCCCGTAAAGCCCGCGAGTTGAACAAAGTCTTCCAGATACATCAGAATGTACTCAACACGATGGCCGAGTGCAACAGCTTGTTGCGCAGCATCATCGGCGAGTAACGGACACAATGGGTTAAGAAAAACGGGCGACCGTTGGGCAAAATATACGCCCGTTGGGTTAATTTTATGACAATGTCTCTATCCGATGAGATGGGTGCGACCGCGCAGGCGGTACGCACCCAACACTTTGATGCGATTGTGATTGGAGCAGGGCTGGGTGGTCTATTGAGCGCGGCACATCTGCTTCAACGTGGGCAGCGTGTGGTGCTTGTCGAACGCTTGCCCCATTGTGGGGGACGTTTCACCGCCAAGCATTTTCAGGGTGTGCAGGTGAGTACCGGCGCGGTTCACATGGTACCTTTTGGCAGTAGTGGTGTGCTTGCGCATATGTTGCGCCGCCTGCATGTACCCCATCGGCTCTACGATGCCGACGTGTTTGGCTCATTTCACGTACATGGCAAGCAGTATCGTTCGCGTGGTCTACTCGGCGTCTATCGCTTCCTGGGGCCGCGCCAATTCTTCTGGTTCACGCGCCTCGGCTACCTGATGTTCTTGCACTCTCTACCGCCCGAAGAGCAACAACTGCCTTTCGATCTCTGGCTGGAACGCCATATCAATGTGCGGCGCAATCCGCAGCTCGTAGCATTCTTTGAGCGTATCTCGCGTTTTGCTCTCAGCCTTGAACTGCACCAGATCAGTACAGCGGAGGTGGTGCATACTACGAAGAATATGTTCCGCTTCGGCGCTCCCGCGATTGTCAAGGGCGGTTGTGGCGAACTGACCGCTACGCTGGAACAGCACGTGCAGGCACAAGGCGGGAAAATCCTGCTCTCCACTGAAGTTTTGCAAATAGTGCAGTCAGATGGGCAGAATAGACAGGTAACGGGTGTGCGTGTGCGTGCTAAAGCCGGGGGTGAGGAGGTGCTGCTTACGGCTCCGGTCGTGGTGAGCGATATTGGCCCTCGTGCTACCACGGCGCTCCTTGAGAGCCGCAAAATAAAGCAGGCAGAGGTGCTGAAGCAGCAGAATGAGGACGAGCTACACGAGGCGGTTGGCCTCAAAGTCCATATCTTGAGCGATGTTTCGTTGATCCCACATAGAGGCATCATGTATTGCCTGGATACACAGCGCATCGCTGGTATGGTGCAGCCAACGAACAGTGAGCCGAGCTTAGCTCCGGCAGGCAAGCATCTTTTGATTAGCCACCAGGTGATTCAGAGCAACAATATTGAGGAGGAGCGTGCGCTGGCCCTGGCCGATCTGCGCAAGCTCTTCGGTGAGGCATTTGACCAGCATTGTCGCATTCTGACAATGGGTACGTATCGCGGCGAGTGGCCGGTCAATCGTCTCGCGCAGGGCGAAGATGTCGGTTCCCAGACACCTGTGCGTGGTCTATATCTGGTCGGTGATGCTGTCAAGCCCAGTGGCTACCTGATGGTCGAGGGCGTAGCACAGAGCGTCAACCAGTTCCTCGACCTGCTCGATGAGTTGGATCATAAAAGCAAGAGCCATCTCATCAAGCCGCACTCGCGCCTGTATGCCTTGCAGTGGTTGTGGAAAGCTCCAGGCAACGGGAGGAAGTGACTTTTCACCTCTTCTGATACGTTTTACTAAGCAAACTCGGTACAATGGATAGGGGGATCTTTATGGCCGTCAATGCTGATAAACCGGAGCGATGGAAGGCCGATATTGCTCAGTCCGTCGATATGTATAATAACTGGTTTATTCAGTTTGCTCCTAGAGCGTATCGTGACAGTCGTGTCGAAACTGTGCAGCTAGTAAAGCTGGCATTTTTGTGGACAAATAATCTGCTGGCTATTCACACTGAGGTATTAAGAGAACATCCCACATTGTTACCAATTCTCCGTATGGCGACAGCACCTCCTCTGGCACGTGATCGTCTGGTTGGGTTGGCAGGAGTTGAACGTCACCTTGTAGAGAGTATGGAGATACATGGGCAACTTCCCCCGCGAATGGCATATACTGTAGTCAGTGAGCAGCTTCAAAAGATATGTCAGGTTATTATGCGCCTGATTGATAAAGAGATTTGTATCTGGCTCGAACGTAATCAGCCTCCTGACGAGGTTGAACTCTATCGTGCATCTACCATTATTGCAGATCGCTTGTGTGGTGCTGTTACTGACCCTATTATTCGTAATGCTCAGGAGCGCAGGCAGTTAATGATACTGAGTAGTTGGCTTGATATGCATGGTTATACGCAGCTAAGTACTGAAGGGCGGGTGCAGATGCGAGCTATGCAACCGGGTACTTATGCTTTTCGTCTCAATGTACCTGTAACTCAGGAAAATGGGCAAGGACAGCAGCGTCAGGTCAATATGCCTGTTGATGCAGTTGTAAAGCCTCGCTATGCGGATGCGGAAGAGTTGCCACTGCTTATTGAGGCCAAATCGGCAGGTGATTTTACTAATCCGAATAAACGGCGAAAGGAAGAGGCGACAAAAGTTGCTCAGCTGTATAGGCAATATGGTTCTCAAGTACATTTTATCTTATTCCTCTGTGGCTACTTTGATAGTGGTTATCTCGGCTATGAAGCGGCGGAAGGTATTGATTGGGTGTGGGAGCATCGTGTTGATGATCTGGTACTGTTTGGAGTATAAATTATGGCTGTCATCAATCTAGATGAGATAGAATTAAGGCGTCTTGGCTTGCAAGAGCAATTAAACCTGTTGAAAACGCATGAAGAGCGTAACAGACTTGGGCAATTCGCAACGCCGACAGAGTTGGCTACTGATATGTTACTGTATGCAAAATCTTTGTTACTGTCAGACGTACCGATACGATTTCTCGATCCCGCTTTTGGAAGTGGTTCATTCCTCTCGGCGCTCCTGCGTACTTTTCCTCTTACTGACATTAACGATGTGATTGGCTATGAAATGGATGAAGTATATACGAAGCAGGTAATAAAGTTATGGAGTGGTGTGCCTCTTAAACTGCATCAGGCCGATTTTACGAGAGTATGTCCACCGAAAGATAACTGTGAAAAGGCTAACCTCCTGATATGCAATCCGCCATACGTCAGGCATCATCATCTCTCAAAAAACGATAAACTATGGTTGCAAAAGCGTGTTGCTCAATTAATAGGCATAAAATTAAGTGGTCTATCAGGATTATACGGATATTTTTTGTGTCTCGCCCATCAATGGATGGCTAAAGATTGTCTTGCTGGCTGGCTGATACCAGGAGAATGCCTGGATGTCAATTACGGGCAGCAGATTAAAGAATACCTGCTCAAGCAAGTAACATTATTGCGAGTGCATCGCTTTGATGCTAAAGATTTGCAATTTAGCGATGCACTCATCTCCTCTGCTGTAGTATGGTTCAGCAATACACCACCTTCCGCTCTACATGAAGTTGAATTTACGTATGGGGGAACGTTACTCGCTCCCCTTGCATCTCGCTCTGTTCCTCTGCAAGAATTGAAGAGTAATGGCAAATGGAGTATGTATTTTGGGAATATCGGTGTGCATTGGCATACTGAGGTTGATGTAGATAATAGGCAGACCCCTATGGTAAATGAGGTACATTCTAAGTTACCTGGTAATAGGGAATATGTTCTCTCAGACCTTTTTGAAATCAAACGTGGTGTGGCGACCGGCTCGAACAAGTTCTTCATTCTTACGAAAGAGCAAACACTTTCTTATGGCATTGCTCAAAAATTTTTAAGACCTATTCTACCTGGATCACGCTATCTGCCTGCCGATGAAATCAAGGGAGATGATGAAGGCAACCCGTTGCTTGAAAACACTTATTTTCTGCTTTCTTGTTATCTTGCTGAAGAAGATGTCAGAATAGCTGATCCGGCACTTTGGGAATATTTGCAAATGGGAAAAGCGAGTGGGGTACACAATGGGTATTTGTGCCGTCATCGTAACCCCTGGTACGGGCAGGAAGTTCGCCCACCTGCTCTATTTCTTTGTACCTATATGGGCCGCCAAAGTCGGAAGAAGCAAAGGCCATTCCGGTTTATTTTTAACCAATCGTGTGCCACCGCGACAAATGTGTATCTTTTGCTATATCCCAAACCCTGGCTACAAAAGATGCTACACGATCAGCCTGCATTGGCGCGAGTGGTATGGCACTATCTCAACACAATACCTATATCAACGCTAGTTGATAGTGGGAGAACTTATGGCGATGGTTTGCATAAGTTAGAACCAGGGGAATTATCCCGTATCCCCGTAAATACTTTCATGTATACCTTATCTGCCAATACAGCATTGAGTCCTGTCCTACTGTAAACTACCGCGCTTCCGCCAGAAAGATCATGCGTGGGCTGTCCAGCTGGAAGGGACTCAGATCGTAGTGGCCGTAGACCTCTTTGACGGCAAAACCGGCTTGTTCCAACAATAGCTCCATCTCGCCGCGCTCGAAAAGATAGAGGTGCGTGGTGACAACAGTGCGCTGGACATTCCCGCCTTGCTGATGCTGTTCGTAGAAATGTGTCAGTTCCAGCAGATGCTGATTATCGGCGCTGGCGGGACTGACGAAGTGCGTCAGCATGGTGCCATCTTCGCGTTGCCATGTACCCTGGTGCAGAACGTGGCCGCCTAAATCCTCCATATAGCGGGCATCGGCATTGCTGATGTCGATGATACAGGTGCCACCCATACCCAAATGCGCACGCAATGCCTGTAAGACCTGCTGCTGATCTTTGCGTGTAGTCATGTGGGCGAACGAGCCGAGTGCAATGAACGCCATGCGAAACTTGCGCTCTAATTGCAGCACACGCATATCTTGTTCTATCAGCATACAACGTGCAGCTAGCCCCCCGTGCTGTACCTGCTGGCGTGCCAGAGCTAGCATGTGTGCCGAACTATCAACCCCTGTTACCATGTAACCTTCGCGTGCCAGTGGCAATAAGACACGCCCACTGCCGCAGGCCAGTTCCAGAATGGCCCCACCGCTTAGTTCTGCATAGTTCAGATACATATCCAGGTCTTCGCGGAATGGCGCGTGTTCCACATCATAAAAGGGCGCGATGATATCATAGTTATGCTGTTCGTCCATAAAATGTCGTATCGTTCCTGTCTGCTTTAGATATTGCTGATACTGGCGATTTTAGTGCTACCCCCTGTACGCACAAAGTTTAGTGTAACGACGTAAGATGGATTATTGCCACGTGTGATCGTGATGTTAATCTGGTTAAAGTTCTGCGTATTGGGCTGGATCGAGATATTGGTGACAGGGCCATATTTGCTATCCATTGCCTCTGCCGCCTGGGCGAAAGCAGCTTCATTATTCTGCACAGTCTGACCATTGATGGTGATAGAGGCATTGCTGTCCAGGAAGCCATAAGCTACATTGTATTGTTGTTTTTGAATAGCCGCATAGTATTCACCTGTGACAAAGGAGGGTCCGAAAACTTGCGAGATCGAGCCGAAGCTGGTGGCGACTAGCACGCCACAGCCAATGCAACCGAGCAGGATGACGCCGCCAATGACGCTCAGCGTAATCCAGAGCCACTTGCGTGACTTTTTAGGTTGCGGCGGCTGAGGCTGGAATTGTGGCGGCATGTATGGCTGAGATTGTGGCAGCATGTATGGCTGGTAGGGCGGCATAGGCTGCGCTGGCATTGGTGGCATCACTTGCCCCGGTTGTTGCATCGGTGCTGGCCCATAGGGTTGGTTAGGTTGATTTGGTTGATTTGGTTGAACGGGCTGATTATAGAACGATGGATTTACATATGAGGGATATGGTGTGGCCGAAGATGGCTGTTCCGGCTGTGGCGGCGTAGCCGATGGCTGACTATTCGCATCGTTATACGGTATATGCTCATATGGCTGGTTCGGATCGTAGCTCAAGTTTGCATCCTCCTGAATAAGCTCGTGTATTTTCGTTGCCCCACCAAGTATAGCAACATGTTATGGGGATTGCAAGAGGATATTTTTGCTGTTCAGTATACTATCTCAATGGGGTTGGTTGATGTTGAATGGGAGGTATTTTTTTCATGTCATTACGTCCACAGAAGGACAATCAGGGATTGTTTGATAAACGTTCCCTACCACGTTTTGTCATCTCTTCTCACACGCCACGTTGGTGGCTATTGATCGGCACACTTTGCTTGGTACTGACTGTAGGGGTTGGCACGACCGTCGTGCAACTGATGCAGCGCAGTTCCGCGCAGGCGGCTGATCTATCGGTACCACTTTCCGGCACATTGACACCTATGTTGAAGCAGAGCCACGAGATTGACCTAACAAATTCACAGCAGCGTATCTCGCTTTCGTTAGGCTTGCGTCCGCGTAATCCAGCGATGCTACAGGCGTATATGAGCGATCTTTCGCGTCCCGGCTCGGCCATCTATCGCCATTTTCTCACGCCAGCGCAGTACGCAGCATTATTTAGTCCCACTCCAGCTGAGTATGCCGCTGTGCAGCACTATGTGCAATCGCAAGGCTTTACTGTCACTGGAACGTATACCCATCGTCTGCTGCTGAATTTTGGCGGGACGGTGAGTCAAGCGGAGCAGGCATTTCATGTCACACTGCGAAATTATGTGGCGGCGGATAAGCATGTCTACTATGCTAACGATACAGCACCAGTGTTGCCACAATGGCTCGTTCCGCAAGTGCTGAGCTTGACGGGTCTGAATAATGCGGCCAGACTCTCGCATCCACCGGTGTTTGCGCCCTCACATGCCATCATCCAGAGCCAATTTTGCCCTTCGCATGGTAACGGCTATCTCACACCCGATCAGGTGGCATCGGCCTATGATCTGAATGGGCTGTATAACAATCACATGCAGGGCGAGGGCCAGACCATTGCGCTCTTTGAACTGGATACCTTCGCGATGAGCGATCTGACGCATTATGCCGCGTGTTATGGGCAGAGCCACACACCCGTGCAGACCGTTGTGGTCGGCTCCGACCCTATTAACACCGATGGTGGTGTGGTCGAGGTTGAACTGGATGCCGAGATGATTTTGAGCGCCGACCCTCATCTGGGACGGCTGGTCATCTACGAGGCAGGCAATACCGATACTGATGCGCTGGCTGAGTGGGCGCAGATTGTGCAGGATGCCGTGCCAGTGGTCAGCACCAGTTGGGGCCAGTGTGAGGCGCTGATGAACTCACAAACAGCGCAGGAGGAAAACGTTCTGTTTACGGCTGCTGCCGTGCAAGGTCAAACCATCTTTGCCGCCGCTGGTGATAGCGGGAGCGCGGACTGTGTTAGTCAAAATAACGCGCAGACACAAGTAAGTGTTGATGACCCTGCGAGCCAGCCCTACGTCGTCGCGGTCGGTGGCACACGCCTTACGCTTTCACAGAGTGGCGGCTATGGTAGCGAGACGACCTGGAACGATGCACCTGCGGGGGGCTACACTGGTGGTGCCGGTGGTGGTGGTATCAGCCAGTTCTGGCAGGCTCCGGTCTGGCAAAGCGCCCCTGGTGTTCATAATACCTATAGCTCCGGTATCCCTTGCAATGTGGCTGAAGGACAGATATGCCGTGAGGTACCCGATGTGGCGCTGAATGCCAGCCCACTGATGGGCTATCCTGTCTATTGTACCTCGGTAGCGGCGGGCTGTACCTTGCAGGCCAATACTAGCTGGTTTATTGTCGGTGGCACCTCGGCGGCAGCACCCCTCTGGGCCGCGATTTTAGCTCTAGCCAATCAATCCTCATTACATAGTGGTGGCCTCTCACTTGGCTTTATCGCACCTTTGCTGTATCAGGTCGCCAATAACGACACTATGTATTCTACTAGTTTTCATGATATTACCACTGGTACCAATGACTTCAATAACGACAATGGTGGCAAGTATCCCGCCACTGTTGACTATGATCTGGCGACGGGCCTGGGTAGTTGTGATGCCGCAGTGCTAGCTGCGAACCTTGTGAGTCTGGTGCGAGAGGAACAGGGGCAACGTGTCTCGCCTGCCGCGCTGACCTGGTACTTTGCCGAAGGCAGCGTCGGTGGTGGTTTCCAGGAATACATCACACTGCAAAATCCGAGTAGTACACAGGGCGCGAATGTAACCATCTCGTATCTCTTCGAGAACATAACATCGGTCAATGTTGGTCACTATGTTGCCGCGAGTTCGCGCTTTACAGTCAATGTAAATATGGACCTGGGTGTCGCTGTCAACGCCCCGCAGCAAGCGGTAGCGGCGATTGTGCAGGTGCAGGCGGGAGGGCCGCCCATTGTCGCTGAACGCCCGATGTATTTCAACTACAAAGGTGTACCAAGTGGTACCGATGTACTGGGCGCGACCACGCCGGGTACCACTTACTACTTCCCCTACGCCGATACACGCCAGGGCAGTGCCTCGTATATGTCGTATATCACGATGCTCAACCCCAGTGCAACGCAAACAGCCCATGTGACGATTACGTACTATACAGGTAGGTGTGGCAATAATAATCAGGCTGCTTGCCCAACGCAGCATATCAGCGTTGCGCCCTTGCATCGCGGCACCGGCACACCGGCGGCGTTGTATCTGTATCAGCAACTCGCCGCTAGCGTGCAATCCGATCAGCCGATAGTGGTTGAGCGCCCGATGTACTTCAAGGACACTATTCCTACGGCAGGCGGCGCGATCACAGGCGCGGCTAGCGTGGTTGGCGCAACCGCTCCTGGTCAGGACTGGCTCTTCGCGGAGGGCTATACCGGTCCAGATTTTCAGGAGTATCTGGTGCTGGCAAATTTTGCGGGTAGCGCGACGACGGCAACAGTAAAACTGGAGTATGACAACGGACATACACAGAGTATCGCGGTCAACGTACCCGCATTTAGCCATGTGTTGTTCAATGTCAATC
>JAJZEJ010000380.1 GCA_021828635.1 Chloroflexota bacterium | reverse complement strand
ATCGTAAAGAGGCGACTCTTGAAGAGGCTCAAACGCACTATCGGCTGCTTGATACGCGGCTCAAAGATGCCAAAGAGGACCGCGCTGACAATACCGATGACCAGGATCGTGATCGTTACCGGTTCGCTGAGCATCGGGAAAGCCACCATCGTTAGCGCCAGCAGGATACCGGTCAGGCCAATCGTTAGAGTAACACTACCGAACCAGTCAATATGTTGCCGTTCAATAGGGCGGACAGGTTCACGTAAACGCCAGATGCCCCAGAGCGTGCCAAAGATACACAGAGGCACATTAAAGAGGAAAACCCAACGCCAGGATGCCTCGGTCAGTAGACCACCGATAATTGGGCCGAGCAGGAAACCGGCGGCACCGGCGATCTGATTAACACCCAGGCCCAAACCAACCTGGCCCTTGCGGAAGGCATCAGTGACAATCGCGGTACTATTCGTAACGAGCAGAGCGCCGCCAACACCTTGAATGATACGGCCAACGATCAGGTCAGCACCATGAAATTGTGGCTGCGCAATGCCAGCAACCAGGGAACCGATGCCGAACATCACGAAACCGCTATTGTATAGGCGCTTGCGTCCCCAGATATCGGCCAAACGACCGATGACGGGTGTCAGGACTGTTGTAATCAAGAGATAGCCCATGAGAACCCACATGATCGTGAAAAATGTGGCTTTCAGGTCGGCAAGAATATTGGGCAGTGCAATCAGCAGAGCCGAGCCTTGAATGGAGGCCAGCAGAGCGCCAACGGTTGTTACCGAGAGCGCAGTCCATTTGTAGCCATCATCTTGAACAGCTGTATCAGCGCCTACAACCGGCTGCACTACACTTTCAGATAGCTCAGAAGATGAACGCATGAGAAAACCTTTCAGGATAAACCAGGAATAGTGCCGAACAAGAAATGCGGCGTACATGCAAGAATAAGTTGCTCAGAGTCGGTGAGAGATTACGACTATACGTCCACATGTGTAGCCACGCCGCTACGAGATGTGCGTCACTTCGATAGTCTATATATATCATACACGAAACAAGCTGCTCAGGTCAACGTATACGTAAACGTAAATGTCTAAACAACGCTACAGCAATATGGAAGGGACCGATGGGTGTGTTCGCACCTCGTCGATCCCTTCTACACACTACAAGAGAAAATAATCGCTTTTTAGCGCACAACCTCGACTTCGCCTTCGGTCACACCACCCTCGCTATCGATAGAAAAGACACGCACATAAGGTGGCTCAGGATAGAAACGGTGGGAGAAAATGATGTAGAGATAACCACTACGTTTAGCCCACTCTTTATCACGTGCTGAGGGATAGGCTTCGCTCTTAGGGTGTGAGTGATAATAGATCATATCGCCATCATAATCGTCAATATCGTTATAAATGCGTATCAGATCGGCCTCAGCGATGATTGAGAAGTCGTCCGGCTCCTCGGCAGCGTTGAGGGTCGGATAGTGCTTAACAACCTGACCATTCTTGCTGCCGACGACGCCACAGCCCTCGTTGGGATAGCTCTCCACAATATGGGCTACCATCTGCTGATAGATCGCTTCCGGGATACGCACAACAAACGCGGGGTTGTTTACCTCGGCTACCATAATACTTTTGCCTCTAAATTATCTTCGAGTTCATCCAGTTCGAGCGTCCACAGGTCTTCGCTCAGGTACTTCCAGCCGCCATCAGAGAGAATGACCACAATCTTGCCATGCTCCAGCCGCTCGGCGTAACGCAGAGCCGCGTGAAGAGCCGCACCACAGGAGGGTCCGGCGAAGATGCCTTCCTGATCTTTTAACTGCCGTGTGCGCCGAATGGCTTCGCGGCTGGGTACCAGTATCTTGGCATCGAGCAACGAGATATCTAGCACAGGCGGGATAAAGCCATCATCAAGGCTACGCAAGCCTTGCACGCCATCGCCCTGCATTGGCTCAGCCGCTACGATTTTAATGGCTGGATTGTACTCTTTCAAGCGACGGGCATTACCAACGAGCGTACCACCGGTACCAAGACCAGCAACAAAGACATCCACATCGGGTAAATCGCGGATAATCTCGACCGCCGTGCCTTTGTAGTGCGCACCAGGATTGGCCGCGTTCCCATACTGGTAGAGCATGACGTAACGCTGATCCTCTTGCACCATCTGCTGTGCTAGCCGCACCGCGCCATTGCTACCCAATTTACCATCAGAAAAGACGATCTTGGCACCATAGAGTTCGAGCATCTGACGACGTTCGTTGGTCACATTATCGGGCATGACGGCAATGAATTTGTAGCCTTTGACACGACAGATCATCGCCAGCGCAATCCCTGTGTTACCACTCGTCGGCTCTAATAGAATTGAACAGGGTTGGAGCTGCCCACTGGCTTCAGCATCCTCGATCATCTGTAATGCGATACGGTCCTTAACGCTACCAGTAGGATTGACTCCCTCTAACTTCGCAAACACCTGCACACCCAAACGCGGACTAAAACTTTTCAGTTCTACAAGTGGAGTATTGCCGATGGTCTCCAGAATATTTCCGTAGCGCATTGCCGTCTCCTGATAATTAGTGACTTAGTGGCCGCCCGCCATCGCGGGGAGTAAGATAACCGTATCGTTTGGACCAAGCGTCGTCTCCAGCCCTTGCAGGAAACGCACATCCTGATCGTTGATATACACATTAATAAAGCGACTCAACTCTTGTTCAGGCTGAATCTGCTCCTTGAGCGCCGGATAACGCTGATAAAGGTCATTGAGCGCATCGCCCAGCGTGTTTCCCTGCACACTGACCTGTTTAGAGCCGCCAGCCGAAGCACGTAGCACTGGCGCTAAGCGAATCGTTGCCATTTTTTCACTCCTATTTAGTAATGGGGCGCGACATGACGCGCCCCGACATAGTATTCTTCAATTATGCACGCGCAAGCTGAATGGGAGCGGCGCAGACATCGGCGTAGATCGGTAAATCTCGTGGATGTCCATGCTCACCGCAGGCCACGCAATTGGGGTCGCGGTAGAGGTGCAGTTCGTTGAACTCACCAACCAGCGCATCATAGGTCAGCAAACGCCCAACCAGTGGATCGCCAATATTCAGCAACAATTTGAGCGTCTCAATGGCCTGTAACAAACCAATAATACCGGGCAATACACCTAGCACACCGGCTTCAGCACAGTTGGGAGCCAGCGCGGCAGGAGGTGGCTCTGGATAGAGGCAGCGATAACATGGTCCTTCATATGGTTTGAAGACTGTTACCTGGCCCTCAAAGCGGAAGACACTCCCATGCACAACCGGCTTGTTCGCCAGGAGCGCGGCATCGTTCAGCAGG
>JAJZEJ010000636.1 GCA_021828635.1 Chloroflexota bacterium | reverse complement strand
CAGCCTCTCTATCGCCTCCGGTGGCTATCCAGAGCAGTATCAATCGGGTATTCCCATCACCGGCATCGAGGAGGCCAATCGTCTGGAGAACGTGCAGGTCTTCCACGCCGGTACCGCACTCAAAGACGGCCAACTCGTGACCGCCGGTGGACGTGTGCTAAGTGTCGTCGCACGCGGCGCAACGTTGCCAGAAGCCGTACAAAGAGTGTATGAAGCAGCGAAGTATATTCATTTTGAAGGAATGCACTATCGCAAGGACATTGCCAAGCGCGGGTTGAATATGAAGTAAGCAGCATGCCCCTGGGCGTATGTGATTTATACTCTTGACAGAGTATAAACAAAAGAATATGATGAGTTTACATATTCAGCGACACTGGGGGCATGTAGCATGGAAGATTATGAAACAGCCTTTTTGCAACGATCTCAAGATGTAGAGGTTCTTCATCAAGCTGGTAGACGAACAGCGGCTATGCATTTCGGAGGCGTCACGATTGAATGCCTCTTAAAACATATGATCTTCAATACCCTACCAAAAGATGCCAAGCGAGAATGGAAAACAGATGCAACTGATCCCGGTCATACATTTACTAATCCCGGACACAGTTATTGGGATGCATTAGATAGACTGAACCAGATACGTTCTCTTATAGAGAGAAAAGAAAAATGGGTACGTAAGTGGCTTGAAGACGTAGAGAAACCTGGAAAGCATTTTATTGATCTGCGCTACAACGGCATAGAACCAGATGATATAACATATAAAAAGTGGCGGCAATCCTATATCAGCCTGCTTGGATGGTTACAAAAACAAGCGCCTCGCTAGTAAGGAGTTTTGATGAAAACAACATGGCGCACACCACTCAAAAAATATATTGAAGAACATTACATACAGAACCCAGCATTTGAATGGTTTAATATACGCCTTTCTTCGTCTGGCCTGCTTAACCTGACAATTATTAGTAACCGTTTTACTGATATGTCATTACAAGAGCGCCGAGAACAAATTTGGGCAATGCTCAGGCAATTGAATGGCCCAACATCGACGGGATTCCTCTCGTTGTACACAACTGATGAAGCAAATTCTATCAGATTATATCGTCCTGCATCGCTGCCAGAACAACCAGTCTATACCTGGCTTAATCTGGCTGATTGGGCAGCTGATTTAGAAGAACCTGTTACTCAGCCGCAACGCGCTCCACGTGTGCCGCGCACAATTGCCTTTTACTCCTATAAAGGCGGCGTCGGGCGTACAACAGCTCTGGTACATGTAGCGGCCATCTTAGCACGACGTGGGCGTAAAGTTGTCGTAGTTGACCTGGATTTAGAGGCACCTGGACTAAGCGCGGCGCTCAATCTCAACCCTGCTCCCTCACAAGGCATCGTAGATTATTTTTACGAACGCGCCTTCTTGCCAGATGGTGTAGAACCCTCTATTGCCATCACCGATATTTTTTCTGAAGTGCGCCTTGCTGATGCGCCTGGACGGCTCTTTGTTGTCCCAACAGGCACACTCGATCTTGACTATCTTGCTAAAGTTGATGATCTACCAGCCAATGCCAGAATGGAACATGGCGAAGACCTCTGGTCGGTCTTTTATCGTGAAATCACCGAACAGCTCCAACCTGATGTCATATTGGTAGACTCACGCACTGGCTTTAACGCATGGGGTGCGTTCTCACTCTTGCGAGCGGCAGATAAAGCCATTATTTTTCTCTATCCCAACGACCAAAATCAGCAGGGTATTAACTTACTGATGCAGGCACTCTCTAACCGCTTGCCCGTTTATTTTGTCTTCTCACCTGTGCCGATGATGGGCGGCATCGGACATGAACTGGTCAAACGGCAATGGGAAACGCTACAAACTGGTACGCATGAACAAGAGAACGGGGATAGCGATGCAGCAGATGAACCAGCAGCACAAGTAGCTGACCCCATTGAGATACCTTATATGACGGAGATTGCGCTGGCTGAATCATATCCTATACACGCCCTGGAATCATTTTACGCGCCAATCGCCAACATCATTGACGAGGAAACAACCACAAGCTACCTCAGCGATACGCTGAATAGCGTCGATGAACGCCGGAAAATTGTTAGAAGTTTGCAATTCCCCGAAATTCCTGCTAATGCTAGAGATAATACCGATCTTGCTACTATCTTCCAACGTACCGCCGACTTCGACAAATTTCTTGACAGTTATACTTGTCTAATACATGGTAGAAAAGGCACAGGCAAATCCGCCCTGTATTGGCTCCTGCTCAGAGATAATGAGAAAGCGCAGGAACTGGCACGAGGACGCTTGACAAATATCAACTGTTTCTCTGCACATGGAAGATTTGGCGTCGGCCCTAGCGGGGATGACTTTAATAAGCAGATTGAACAGACGATTAAAGAATACAATAGTTCCTGGGAAGCATTCTGGCGCTCTTATTTGTTATTACGCCTACATCAGTACAATCAAATTCCAGCTCGTTTTAAGGGAGAAAAAGATAACAAGTATCAACCTGTTCGTTCACTACTCAATAATAGCTCTCGCGAGGGTAATCAATGGAGTACAGAGCATCTGAATATACTTCTTGCCATGCTCCAGATCCCTGCACTAGATACATTAGCGAAAGATATGCTCAGCGAGTTAGATACGTTACTCCGTCAGAGGCAACAAGAAATCTGGTTGCTTTATGACGACCTGGATGAAGACCTGCGTGGAAAGCAACGCGAAGATGCTCTGGTAGGCTTATTCCGACTTGTACAATCTACTGACGCACGTAAAGTGACTGCAATCCGTTACAAAATTTTTCTGCGCGAGGATATCTGGAATCGCCTCATCTTCGACAACAAAAGTCATTTCAATGGGCGCGATATATTGCTACAATGGACATCTGTAGAGTTCTTTCGTCTGGCATTACATCAGGCACTCAAATCAACAGCGTTCAAAGACCTAGTTGATCGCTTTGCACTTGTTGCAGACGTTGATCAAGCCGATAGCGAAACGCTAGAGAAAGCATTGCAATTGCTATGGGGTAATCGTCTAACACGCAACCCTAAATCAGCTTACGTGTCAAAGTGGGTTTATAATCGTCTCACAGACACCAGCAAAACAACATTTCCGCGCAGCCTGAATGTGCTGTTACGCGAGGCACAAAAAGCAGAACTAACAACGCCGCCGAGGAACCCGTTTTCTGACCGCTTATTACAACCGAATGATTTAAGTTTAGGGCTGATAGAAGCTTCAAAAGTACGTTGTCAGGAGATGCGGGAAGAGTACCCTGAGTTGCGTGACTTCTTTGATTATTTCAGAAAGATCAACATGT
>JAJZEJ010000283.1 GCA_021828635.1 Chloroflexota bacterium | reverse complement strand
GTATAGAAGATGTCGATGGTGCTGTTCAACTGGCATATCAGACCTTTGAGCAAGGGAGTTGGTCCCGCATGAGCGCGACGGTACGCGGGCGTATCCTGCTCAAAGCGTCTACGCTGATCCGTGAGCGCCTGGAGCAGCTTGCTATAATAGAGGCACGTAATGCTGGTAAGCCAATTTGTGATGCTCGTGATGAAGTAGGATTGGCGGCGAACGTCTTTGAATATTGGGGTGGTGCGGCCAACAAGATATTTGGCGAGACCATTCCGGTACAAGATGCGGGTCTTGAGGTGACGTTACGTGAACCGGTGGGTGTCTGCGCTTTGATTACGCCCTGGAATTTTCCTCTGGTGATTGCTTCGTGGAAGATCGCTCCCGCGCTGGCCTGTGGCAATACGGTGATCGTCAAGCCCGCACAACTCACGCCACTTACCGCTCTGCTGCTAGCGGATATTTTGATGGAGGCTGGCCTGCCGGAAGGTGTGATTTCAGTGCTATCGGGGCCAGGCGCGGAGGTTGGCAATGCGTTGGCAACCCATCCACTGGTCTCGAAGGTCTCTTTTACCGGCTCAACCGAGGTTGGTACGAGCATTATGCGTCTGTGCGCCGATAATATCACCAGAGTCTCGCTAGAACTGGGTGGTAAGGCTGCCAATATCGTCTTTGCCGACGCGGACCTGCAACGCTGTATTAATGCCTCTGTCTATGCTGTTTTTGGCAACTGCGGTCAGGATTGTTGCGCTCGTTCCCGTCTGCTGGTGCAGCGTTCGGTGTATGAGCAGTTCGTTGAGCAATTCACCGCACGTACTGCGACACTGCGTATTGGTCAACCGCTAGATGAGCAGACCGAGGTTGGGCCATTGATTTCTAAAGGGCAACGTCAACGCTCGCTAGATTATCTGGCTTTGGGCCAGAGCGAGGGTGCGCGTATTGTTGCGGGTGGGATGATACCGATTGAGGTTAGCGATGGCTACTTCCTGCAACCAACTATTCTTTCGCAAGTTGATAATGGTATGCGTGTGGCACAAGATGAGATTTTTGGTCCTGTGGTCTGTATTATTCCCTTCGAGAATGAGGCGGAAGCTATTCGTCTGGCAAATGATACTCCTTATGGTCTCTCCGGCTCCGTCTGGACACAGAATGTAGGGTGTGCGTTGCGTGTGGCGAAGGCTGTGCGAGCTGGGGTTCTCTCAGTGAACTCCAATCACAGCGTGCATACGGAGGCACCTTTTGGTGGCTATAAACGTAGTGGCTTTGGCCGTGAGATGGGTATGCATGCGGCGCAACTTTATACCGAAGTCAAAAGTATCTTCTTTTCCGAAGCGTAGCTGAGAAGACAGACCAAGCGTGAGGGTTAATACCATACAATACAAGCGAGATATGCGGACGCAAGAATCCGTCCGCATATCTCGCTTGTATTGTACGATCATGCATAGAACTCGTATTGTGCTATGCTAGTTTAGCCTTTGCCATTGTGCCTCGCTATTAGCGAACATACTTCCGATAGCTGCAACAGCCAAGCACATCAGTGTGATTCCTCCAACGATCCACCACCATTGATTATTGCCGATCTGCTGTGGAATTAAGCTATAAACCAGCGTTCCAACGATGCTGACGAGGCAGGTGAAGGTGCCTAGCACAATGCTGATCCAGAGGATTGGTAAAGGAAAAATGAGTTTAGCGAGCATTTCCTCTCTGTGGCTAAAATAGAATCTCGCCAGGTTGATGAAAAGAAAAGCCGTGGAGATCGCCCAGACGAGCGTTGAAGCCGAAATGACCACATTATAGACATCGGAGTTTAGTACTGCCGCATTGTTTACTGAAGCAAATATCGGCATAACGATGTAGATTACGGCTGTAAAGAGGATGGCAACAATAGTTTGAAAGGTGATAGCATTGATGGGAACGCGATTTTTATTCAGGCGTGCTATGCTGACTGGTAAATTCTGATCGATGCCTGCTACCATCAAGAGGCGTGCATAAGCATAGTTGTAGACGGCGGGTGTGATGACGAAGTTGAACATAATGAGGATTGCAACGATGCTACCAATGAACTTTCCCAATGCGCTATCTACTACCATAACGATGGCGAAAATGTTGCCACTTTGTGCTGTTCCCTGCACAATCAAGACACCAAAGGTGGTTATGAAATAACCCGCAAATACCAATAGCGTACCCCAGAGCAGATGCTTGGTGATAACTTTGCGTTCAGAGACCTCCGCACCCATATTCAGTGGAACTTCAATACCCAAATATGCCTGGGTGATAAAGCCAAAGAGGGCTAAGGGATAGAAACTGCCCGGCGAGAGATTAAAGCCCCAATCACTGGCGGTCTTGAAACTGGTTGCAATGTGATGGCCTTGCACGATCCAGGCAACACCAGAAAAACCAACTAGAAGCACGGCCACAAAGGCGATAACGAGTGTGATGCGTACAATATGTAGCACCGTCTGAAAACGCTGCCCTGCTAGAAAGCCAGAGAAGGCCAGCAGCAGCATCAGCACCAATCCCTGTTGCCAGGGGGCGACGAGCCAGTTAGGGTTGATGCCTTGAATGTATCCAACTACCACATCGGAGGCTGTAACCATGAGCAGAATGCAAGGGAACCATGCACAAAAGGCCACGAAGAAACTCATGTAGCCACCAAAGGCTTTATGCGTCCAGTTATAAAGTGATCCCTCATGGGGAAACATGTGACCGAGTTGTGCGGTAACGATGACACAGGGAATGAAAAAGGTAATGCCGCCAATAATCCAGTAGACGAACGTGCCAGCACCGGCCTGGATGGCCGAAGCAACGTTGGTAATGAAGAAAATAATTAACACAAATGTTGCTGTCATATCGAAAGTTGTTGCGACATGCGGCATCGTTTTTGTTGCATATTCTTCCGATACAAGGAGCTTTGAAGGCGCGTCAGAGAGTTGCTGCTGAGTGTTACTTACCATTATGTTTCCTCTATTTGAATGTAACGATACTCATTTTGAACGAATTGTATTTGATGAGTAAGGTGATCATTGATAGTGCGCCAAAGTATTTGAAAGGGACCGCGGAGAATATGCCTATATCCTCATCGTTATTATAGCTTCTTGTTGGAAAGATTAAAATAAAAATACCTCTTTACTAGGAGAAATTACCCCCCTCTATTGTGTTTGTAAGAAATTCGTATATGTATTTACGCTGTGCTTGTCTGTTTCCTACCTGATGTTTTGATATAAGGTCCCAGAGATTTGCCTGTAGGGGAAGAAGTTGGTAGACTAGGGAAAAATGGACAGAGAAGATGAGTACGGACGAGAGAAAAAGAGAAGAAGCCGTCGA
>JAJZEJ010000428.1 GCA_021828635.1 Chloroflexota bacterium | reverse complement strand
ACACATCCCTGGAAGCCAGCGTTGTTTCTGCTCCTCGTTTGCGTAGCTCAGAATATAGGGGATGACGATATCGTTATGCAGGCCAATACCCGAACCAACACTGATCGCACCCACCCGTGCTGTCTCCTCGGCGATAATGGCGCTATAGCTAAAGTCGTTTACACCAGCACCACCATAGACTTCTGGCACATTTAAGCCGAGAAAGCCCTGCGCACCAGCTTTCATCCAGAGATCACGGGAAACAATGCCTTCTTTCTCCCACTGGTCATTGTAAGGCACAACCTCTTTTTCAATAAAATGCCGAAAAGCGTCACGAAAGAGTGTATGGTCTTCGGTAAAGAGTGTTCGTCGCATAAGCATCTCCCAGGAAGAGTGTGTCTTCTCCATTGAATCGTCAGCAAAATCAGGTTATGTAGCACACATTAGTACACATTAGCATACATAGGCTCCTTTGCCACGATGTGTGCTTCTCGCTATCAGTAGATCACATTTATCCGACCTCTGTCTATACACGTTGCTCTCTCCTGCTTCGATAATCGTTCTTTTGCAAGCAGTCCAGCTATTTTCTGTATTTTACAGGCAAGTCGTAGCAAATTGCGCCACAGATAAATCATTAGAGTAATTCATACGCAAACACGCTTTTATTATATAACTTAACCATAAACAAAGCATAGATTTTCAAAACAAATTTTTATAAATGAAGCGAGATGAGCTTGACTTTTACTAGTTTTTAGGGTAAATTTTCTCACGTACCCAAAAACGCTCGCATGTGAGCCGTCTAAAGGGTGTTTATGATTGAAAGGAGTTTATAACAAATGGCTTTCTCAAATGACAATAACTTTATGGTTGAGATGTCTGACGAAGAGTTGACTGAGGTTAATGGTACTGGCGGTTTTGGTGGCTTCGGTCTTGGTGGATGTGGTGTATGTGGCGCAACGACCCTACCGGTAGTTATCCCTACCATCGGCGCTTGTGGTACATGCGGCTTTGGTAGTTTTAGCACTGGTCCATTCATCTCGGCTTTTACAAACCAGAGTGCCAATACCTTTAGCTATAACACAAACTTAGCAAGTAGCAATAGCCTGCAAAATAGCTATATGACGTTGATTAACTAGTTCCATTTAGAAGTTAGTATTGAGGCCGGTCTAGTGCTAATGATGCACTAGACCAGCCATATTTTTCAACTAGACCATTTCTGGTATTGGTCCCATATGGTGCATCCAGAGATCGCGGGCAAGCACATCTGGTGTACTCTGTACTCCATAGTGCGCGAAGTGCTGGCAAACACGCTCAATATCGCGTATAAACAGCGAGTACACATCTGAGTTGTGATAGGGATCGACCGCCTGCGCGAAATCAATCAGTGTCACTTCTCCCTGCCAGTAGAGGACGTTATACGCTGAGAGGTCGCCATGAATACGTCCATGCATCAATGCCAACTCGATATTATGCAGGATACAATCGAAAAGCGGTTGCGCCTCCTCTTGCTCCAACAGAACATCGCTGAGGCGCGGTGCAGGCTCACCAACCGCACCGATATACTCCATTAACACGGCATTGCCGATCTGCGCGAATGGGCGCGGCACATTTGCGCCGTGCGCGTAGAGCATGCGTTGCGTCTGATACTCATACTCAATCCAGGAAGCCACCTGAGCGGCACGGCCCCGTTCTGTTTTGCGCGTCGCGGCACTACCACGACGGCTATTGCCGTGTTCCGCCTGTCCCTGCTCATCGCGCTGCACGCGGCTATAGCGATAAACAGCATCGTTGCGCAAACTACGAAACATGCGTGGACGATAAATCTTGGCTGCCAGGTAGGCCACACCCGTCGAGGGATGCGCTTCGCAGCAATACACGGTGGCCTCCTTGCCACTATGGGCTTCGTGTAGTACATCCACAATCAAGTGATGATCGTAGAATGGCGTTAGCGACGAAAGAATCCAGGGCGCATCGCGTTTTGACGCCAGCATAGCTGGATTAAACGTCGAGGTGCGCATCTGATCCTCGTCCGTATGCATATGCAACCAACGCTGAACATCGCTACTACTCTCATAGCTACTCTTCTTGGCAGGTTTCGTAGTATCAGTAGTCTCACCGGCTTTGGCAGCTTTCACTTGATGGTGTGAACGCAGACGCGCTCGCTCACGCGCACTGGGTTTCATCTTGACAAATGTTACAGATTCTTCTTCTTCGGGTTCATCAGCAAAAAAATGACTCAACGTCATTGCTCCTTCGTGTGCATAGACAATAATTCTGGATATCTCCCTTAGCCAGGGGAACTTGTCTCAAGCTCATCATGGCCTCCCTTCTAGCACACAAGCATGTGGCACTGAATGATAAGGCGTGCGTCTCTGCTATGCGCCATCCTGAAAAGTATGCAAAGCATCATAGAATGGCTAAAATGCGATAGCACAGCAGCGCAGCAGCACGCATTAAGGATGGTGAAAAAGCGGGAAATGGATCTCCGGGGAGGGATTCGACAATGGCCTTAAAGAGTTGGAGCATACCACAGGCCACATCGTACAGAAGCATACGGCGAGTAACACAACCATACTCTTGCGGGGAAAGCGTAAGAGAACATCTACTCGCGTCATCAAGCAAGGAGGGTGCATGAATTGTGCCTTAGCACATCACCCTTTTTATCGTACAGACCAGGGCTATGCTCGCGGAATGCCACTCCACACGGAGAATGAAACAACAATCGCTACCATAAAACTGTACCTCCTGAAATATGTAATTATAAGCAAGCTTACCATACGGTTACAGAGAAATCAAGTGCCGCCTGGAATAGTTTTTTGTACAAGTCTGTTCTTACCAGTGAAGACGAGCCGCAGATAAACTTTGTTCGCCTTCTGTGTTCAGCAGCTTATACCAGCAATTGACGATACAAGGGAGAGGTTTATGAGCGATACAGAGATCAAGGAGCAGCAGCCTGCGCCAGATTTTACATTGCCAGCGGTGGGCGACGAGGATATTGTGAAAAACGGTCAGGTGCATCTGGCGGACCTTAAAGGAAAAAATGTTGTACTTTATTTTTATCCAAAAGATGATACTCCAGGTTGTACGAAGGAAGCCTGCTCGTTCCGCGATGCCAACCACTTGATGCAACAACGCGGTGTTGTGGTGTTGGGAGTCAGTGCCGATAGTGTCGAGTCGCACCAGCAATTTGCCGAGAAGTACGGTCTATCATTCCCTCTGCTGGCCGATACCGATACCACCGTTTCGCAGCAATATGATGTGTGGAAAGAAAAGAATATGTATGGGCGCAAATACCTGGGCGTCAACCGCGAAACCTTCCTGATTGACAAAGATGG
>JAJZEJ010000643.1 GCA_021828635.1 Chloroflexota bacterium | reverse complement strand
TGCTCCAGCACGCGATACCTGGGCAAACTGCCCGAACGCTGCAAGACAATCTTTTGTAGGCGTCCCTTTGGGTTGGTATCCAACTTCTGCTGGCTAACATATTCGACCATCGGCAACACCGTTCGCGCCACAAAATCTCGCGCCACGTCCGCACCCTGATCGATATGCATCGCGCCCACAATAGCCTCTAATACATCGGCGCACAGCGAGTCACGCGAACGCTCATTGAAGGTGCGCAGGTTGGCGATATCAACACGAATAAAGGGAAAGAAACCCAGTTTTTGACCAATAGTAGCGAAAACACGCCGACTCACCACCTCTGATTTGAGTGCCGTCATCTCGCCTTCGCTGGCATCAGGAAACGTGCGATAGATATATTCCACCACATGTGCGCCGATAATCGCATCTCCCAAAAATTCCAGCGTATCATAGGAGTCATGTTGCGCCGTCTCTGGGCAGCACGAATGATGAGTGATAGCGCGTAGCAATAGTGAGCGATCATGAAATTGTACCTGAAGCAACGCCTCCAGGGCATCTAACTTGTCAGTAAAATTTCCGTCTTCCATGTCCGTATTATAGCACGGGTAGGGGCCGCCGATGCTTTGTTATCAAAACGCATCACCTCATGCGTCCGTATAGCATATAATAAATTAAAACAATGTGTAGGAGACTGTATAAAGATGAATCAACAACCTGGAAGCCTGCTTATGAGCGGCAAGATTTGCATGGTCACGGGAGCCAACTCTGGCATCGGCAAAGAGACGGCGCTGGGTCTGGCGCGTATGGGAGCCAGCGTCATCATGGTCTGTCGCAACCGCGAAAAGGGCGAGGAGGCGCGACAAGATATCATACAGCGCAGTGGCAATGCAGCCGTTGAGCTATTGCTGGCCGATCTCGCTTCACAACAATCGATTCGCCAGCTTGCACACGATTTTCAGCAGCGTTATCAGCAACTACACATCCTGGTGAATAACGCGGGCAGCTTTTTTCTCAGGCGACAATTGACCGCCGATGGCATCGAGATGTTTCAGGCCGTTAACCATCTAGCAAGCTTCCTGCTGACAAACTTGCTGCTAGACACCATCAAAGCCAGCGCACCAGCCAGAATAGTCAACGTCAGTTCTGAGGCCCAGAGGGTCGGCTATATCAACCTTGATGATTTGCAAATGGAACAACACTATAACGCAGGTCGAGGTTACGCGCAATCGAAACTGGAGAACGTCCTTTTCACCTACGCACTGGCTCGTCGTCTGGAAGGCACAGGTGTCACCGTGAATTGCCTGCACCCTGGCGTCGTCGCCACCAACATCTGGAGCAGCCCGTTACCTCCTTTCTTGCGTGGCTTGTCGATAGTCTCGCGCTTTTTTGGTGTATCGCCAGAGGAGGGCGCGTATACCTCACTCTATCTGGCAACTTCGCCAGAGGTGGAGGGCGTCACCGGCAAATACTTTGAGAAGTTCGCGGCGCAACCATCGACGCCCATCTCCTACGATGTCGATATGCAGGAGCGCCTCTGGCAAATCAGCGCGGAACTGACCGGTTTGCCAGTGGGCATAGGCTCCTAATGCGCTTTCAACCACGCGATAATATCATTATCCATCGCTGAACGGTCGGGGTGGAACTCGCTATCATGCTCATAGGTAGGATAGCTTTTCCACTCTTTCGGGCCGCTCAGTGCATCATAAAACTTCTTATTCACGGCGGGAACGATGACCGTGTCAGCCTCAGCCTGCAAGAAGAGCGCCGGAATGTGAATGTTTTTGGCGAGCGCGGGAATAGACTGGCGCATGAGGAGTGTCTGGAGCAACATGGTCATGGTTTCCTCACGCTGCCAGTACTGGTCCGCTTCTAATAAACGCACCGCCTCTGGATTGGTTGTCATACCTTGCGTACTGTTGCCAGTGCGCCAGTAGCGTTTAGAGTGGAAAAGGCCACCAAATAGGATAGAGAGCGTAGCAGAGAGGTTTGGACTACCGGTCTCCTGTATCCACATATTGAGTAACAACACACTTGCAAGCAGATCGCCGTGCTGCGCTGCCACATGTGAAGAGATAGCTCCACCCATGCTATGGCCCAACAAATGTATATGAGCATCGGGATGACGCTGGCGAATCTCGCGCAATACAGTCAGCACGTCATCCACATACGTGCGATAATTATCCACATGGCCGCGCAGGCCGCCAGAATGCCCAAAACCACGCAAATCCATCGCGTATACATACATACCGTTGCTGGCAAGCTTGTTTGCCATATCGATATACCAGCCGCTATGACCGCCCAGACCATGCACAATCAGGAGTACCGTAGGACTCTCAACGAGCCAGCTCCGCACAAACAGTGGCGTGCTATCCGGCGCGGACCACTTCTCGGTGGCTACATGGACATGCGCTGTCGCTTGCATCTGCCCCCAATCGCCGGGAGCGTCTGTCTGATACAACACGTTCAGATTCCTTCCTTACAAATAAGAGGGAGAAAAACAATGGCTGAGGATATTGTAACATTACAGCACGCTAGGAATGAACATGATCGGAGAATGGTGCAACCTTGTTATCGACGGGGTAGTTGCGCTCAAGCCAATCGGGTACACCACCGCGTACCGCTATCACATCATAACCGTATGCGGCCAGAATGCTAGCACCAATCTCAGCGCGATAGCCACTACGACAGATCACGGCCAATGGTTGATCTTTGGGCAAGCGATGCATATGTTGTGGCAGGTCGCCCAATGGTAAATGGATAGAATCGGGAATATAGCCCTCGCGCCACTCATCGTTGCGGCGCACATCCACTATCGTCACACGCTCATGTTGTAACCAGCGCCGATGTAGCGTCTCGATAGCTTCATCATCGTTGATTCTCCCTTGTTGATCGTCATTGATCAGTTTAAGCGGACACAATAAACCAGCCTACAGAGGCGATCAATCGGCTGGCGGACGCGATACATCGGTCCCTACGATTGCTGGCATTGCTGGCATAGGCCATACATTCTGACTTCATGCGAGGTCAGGACGATACCGGATGCCTGGGCCGCCGCTCGCAGAGCTTCTTGAGCTACAACTATCTCGACCGGTACATCGAGTAGCGCCCCGCATTTGGTACAGATCGCGTGGTCATGACGACCAGTATTGGCATCATAGCGCGTATCACTATCACGCCCGATCTCGCTGATAATTCCCTGCTCTGAAAGCTGGTGCAGAATACGATACACCGTTGCCAGACCAATATGTGGACGCTGGAGTCGCACTTTGCTGTACAGGTCCAGAGCTGTCGGATGATTGTGATCCGTTTTTAAGATTTCCAGCACTGCACGAGCATTCGCATTTAACGTTTTTTCTTCCATCTTCTTATTCCAAAATGATTATCATTCTCATCATAGTTCTCTTCATACTGTACGACGCCGAGGGGAAGAATGTCAAGATATTCCACAAAGATAAGTGGGCGCACACGTACATAAGGAAGAGCTTAGAACGTCTTTTCGGAGCCAGATTCGTGAAACCTCCAGGTGATGAGCTACGTGAACATAGGCGAGGCAACAAATACGACGTTTGCGAACACATTTAGCTCTTTTTAAGTTTTTACACGAAATTTTTGTATTTAGAGCAATGGATATTCCAGATTGACGTGCCATCGTCGGAGTACAGTTGCATAACAGTTTAGAAAGGGAAAATAGTATGAATCAGCACATCCCTAACCGCCAGCATTCGGCTTTTAGCGTGAAGGAACAGGAAGCATTATCTTTTGAGCAGCTAGCGCAAGGCATCAAAGAACTCAGCGATGATGATCTAGCATATGTACAGGGTGGTTGCCTGATCGAGCATTATCCGACCTTCCTCGGCATTCCCCTGACCTTCCTGGGTTACAGTGTCCCTTGTGGTTGCGCTGATGCCGCGCCGGGCCAGTTGGGGTGTATGTAACTGTGTAATCAAAAAAATCGTCGTACCTCATTGAGATACGACGATTTTTTGATTACACGGTTCTTAGTTCCGTAGCGGCTTGCCGCTCATCAGGACGGATTGCATACGCTCTTGCGTCTTCTCCATGCCACACAGGCTGAGGAAGGCTTCGCGTTCGAGGTCAAGTACTTGCTGCTCGCTGAGCGGCATGACGGGCGAGGTTTCACCTCCCGTCAACACATAAGCTAGCTTGCGCCCAATCACGGCGTCATGCTCGCTGACCTTGCCCAAGAGTAGCATGTTCTCGATCTGTTGCTCTAACACCATGCGTGCGCCAGGACCGGGTAAGAGCAGCATCTGTGGTTTGGCTGGTTGCCATTTACCCGCCGCTTTGGCATCGGCCAGCTTAATAGCGTCAGCTTTGGCATCGCGCAGCAGCAGGTCGCGGTTGATTGTCACAGCGTCGGTTTTGCGCAAGAAACGGTACTCCTGTGCCTCGGCGGCACTGGTCGAGACGGTGGCGAAGGAGATGATCTCGAAGGCTTTGCGCGACGGCGTGAAAGGTCCACCCGTTTTACGCGCCATCTGCGACTCTAAACTCGCCCCTTGTCGCAAGAGTAGCTCTTTACAGCCACCGCCAGCCGGAATGAGGCCAACACCGACCTCGACGAGACCAATATAGGATTCGGCGACAACGCGAGCGTGCTGGCTATGCATGATAATCTCACAGCCACCACCGAGAGCGCGACCAGCCGGAGCAGCCACAACAGGAATGGGACTATACTTGAGCATCTGGTGCGCTTGTTGCAGACCGTTGATGGCGTTCTCAAGCATCTGCCACTCGCCCTGACGCGCCCCCATCAGCACGAGGAAGAGATTAGCTCCGGCAGAGAAGTCCGCCGCCTCGTTGCCAAGAACTAACGCGCGGAACTGCTGCTGACCCTCTTCCACGGCATAGCGCATCATCTCAATGATACCCTCGTCAATCGAGTTCATCTTCGTGTGGAACTCGACACAGCCAATGCCATCACC
Source organism: Chloroflexota bacterium (assembly GCA_021828635.1). Next base: position 8,953 of record JAJZEJ010000643.1, on the reverse strand, counting down.
CAGGTCGATCAACACCGCCGAGCCGTTGCCGCGCACAACCTTATTATTGGTCTTGAGCGTGGGTAGCGAAATGACGCCCTGCGGTTGCGGAACAGGTTTGTAGGACACGGCACCCACAAGGGGTGTCGCTACATGTAGTGACACCCCTTGTGGGTGCCATGCTGTCTGGAAATCGAAGTAGGAACGCTGGCCCGTCTCTCCGCTATAGAATGTACCTTGTCCTTGCGTCCGCACACGCTCAACAAGCTCCGGTAGCTGGCGGCCCTCGAAGACTCTCTCGAAGGTCGCGGGATGCTGCAAGAGCAGATCCCAGACCTCGAAACTCCCCATGTCAAAGTTGAAACCCCAGCGTAGGGCGTTATCGATGTCAACAATGCTTTCAGCGATCTCTGGCGCACGATTGGCGGCATAGATCAGCGTATCGGCGGTCGTCTCGCGGGCGAATTGACTGGCACGGTCATCGCCATTGAGAACAGCCAGCGTGCGCTCAGCCGGATCGTCGATATTACGTGCCGCACCGAGCGAGGGATAGCGCACCTTCTGCGGCGGCTCGTATTCCAGCGTCTTGAGGTTCAATTCGAGGATAGTTGATGAGCTATCGGCATTTTTGACGCGCTTATAGAAACCCTGACTGGTCTTTTCACCCAGCATGTTGCGCTTGAGCATTTCCTGCACTAACGCTGGCACGCGGAAAGTTTCGCGTTGCTCATCGTTGGGTGCATTTTGATACAGATTGGTGGCAACATGCGCGGTAGTGTCCAGGCCGGACAGGTCGGTCGTGCGGAACAGAGCGGATTTGGGGCGTCCCATCGCTGGCCCCAGAATAGCGTCCACCTCACCGACGCTATAACCTTCGCTCAAAGCGCGTTGCAGCGCGGAGACGAAGCCGTAGACGCCGATGCGGTTGGCGATGAAATTTGGCGTATCCTTACACAACACCACACCTTTGCCCAATACTTCTGTTCCGAATTGCTGCATAAACGTCATCAAAGCCGGATCGGTATCGGCGCACGGTACCAGTTCCAGCAAACGCATGTAGCGCACGGGATTGAAGAAGTGCGTGATAAGGAAGTTTCGGCGGAACGCCGCGCTACGCTCCTCGACCAGCAGATGCGCGGGCAAACCAGAGGTATTCGATGTAATGATTGCGCCGGGCTTCAAGACGGCTTCGACTTTATCGTACAGAGGATGTTTGATATCCAGGCGTTCAACTACGGCCTCGATCACCCAATCAACCTCCGTAAGTTTCGCAAGATCATCCTCAATGTTGCCAACAGTGATGAGAGCGGCGCTACGTTTGCTATAAAAGGCGGCAGGTCGTGCTTTCAGAGCTTTCTCAAGACCAGTTTTGGCGATTATATTGCGATCTTTCGCCCCTTGCGGCACAATATCAAGCAGCAGGCTAGAAATGCCGACATTGGCGAGATGCGCGGCAATCGCGGCACCCATCACGCCCGCGCCCAGCACGGCCACCTTGCGAATCTGGTACGTCATGGCTAGGCCAACCTCTCGATAATCGTCGTGACGCCCTGACCACCGCCGACACATAGCGTCGCCATGCCTATCGTCTTGTTCATGCTCTGCAAATCATTGAGCAGTGTCACGACGATACGCGAGCCACTACACCCCTGCGGATGACCTAGCGCAACCGCGCCACCATGCGGATTAAGCGTCTCTTCATTCAGATTGAGCGCCCTGACGACGGCCAACGACTGCGCGGCGAAGGCTTCGTTGAGTTCGATCACCTCGATATCGCTCAACTGCATACCGGCACGCTGGAGAGCTTTGTGAATCGCGGGTACAGGCCCGATCCCCATGATATCGGGCCTGACTCCGGCGACCGCCATCGTGTGGACTTTGGCCAGTGGCTTGATGCCAAGCTCACGGGCCTTTTCAGCCGACATGACGACGAGTGCGGCGGCTCCATCGTTCAACGGACTGGAATTGCCAGCCGTAACGGTGCCACCTTTCAAGAAAGCGGGTTCAAGTGTGGCTAAACGCTCCAACGAGGTATCGCGGCGTGGCCCCTCGTCTGTGGTCATCAATGTGCCATTGGGCAATGGCACGGGCGTGATCTCACGCGCGAAGGTGCCATCATCAATCGCGGCAAGAGCGCGTTGGTGGCTGCGCAAGGCGAAACGATCCTGCTCCTCGCGGCTGATATGGTACTCGCGGGCCAGGTTCTCGGCGGTAATGCCCATCGGTATATAGCTAGCTGGTGCGAAATCTTGCGGCGCGGGCGGGTAAGGTGAAGAATATGGCTCGCCCTCGACTGCTTTGACGAGACGTGGATTGAATGACGGATTGAAACCGCCCATCGGTACACGCGACATGTTCTCAACGCCACCCGCCACAAAGACATCGCCCAGGCCGAGCATGACATTCTGCGCCGCCATGTTGAAAGCTTGCAGGCTAGAGGCACAGAAGCGATTGACGGTCACACCCGCCGCCGTCTCTGGCAGACCGGACAGAATGGCGACGATACGCGCCAGGTTCATGCCCTGCTCACCTTCGGGAAAGGCACAACCAAGAATGACATCTTCGACTAACGAACGATCTAACTCCGGCACGCGATCCAGCGCGGCCTTGATGGCGAAGGCGGCCAGGTCATCAGCTCGCACATCCTTTAATACGCCCTTATTAGCACGCCCAATCGGCGTGCGCACAGCACTGACAATCACTGCTTCTGGCATTTGCTCTCTCCTCGCGTCCATAGGGCGTGATAAATCACGCCCCTACGGCATTTGTGATGTAATCGGTTATTGTCCCACCGCATTACACTATAATTTGTTATAGTCCCCACGAAATTGTTGTAAATGGTGCCGGAATGGTATTACGCTGCCTCGTTCCCATGTTAGGGAAGGGATACCAGCGAGCGAGCATCTCTGGTCGCTCGCCAGTTCCCACACACACAAGGGGAAGAGGAGTGTTATCTGTTTCGCTTAGAGTGGATAGCCTTGCTTCTCAACCACCTGCGCGGCGATCTCACGTTGCAAGGCCACACCATTCATCAGGTAGTCGCCCAGGTAGTTGCGCAGGCGTGGTAGTTCTTCTGTGACTTCGCTCTGATCCATGTAGGACATCACCAGTTGATCGAGATTGGTGCGGATGCGTGCGAAGGCCAGCCAGGTTGCCAGTTGTGCCAGTTTTACATGTGTCGCGCTATTCTCATCGCCACGGCGCATGGCTTGAATGGCCCGTGCCAGCGTGCTATCAATCGAGTAGACCTCGATCAGCAGGTTGGCCAGGTATTCAATAAACTCCTCTTCGTTCTCAAGCCCCTGCATATGCTTCATGGCCGTCTTCATACCGGCATAGATCGTCACATCTTTCGCACGAGCCAACGCATTGACGGCGTCGCGCAATTCAGAGGGAACATTTTCATCGACGCTACTGGCAGACTGACCGGCGGCGATACGCGCTGAGACAACGGGAAACTGGCTCATCAGGTCTAGCTTGCCGGAGAGAACGCGGCGGAAAAGCGTGCCAGAGGTAACAAGACGGTTGATCTCGTTCGTACCCTCGAAGATACGCTGAATACGAGCATCGCGGTACGCCTTCTCAATCGGATATTCGTGCATGAAGCCGTAGCCACCAAAAATCTGTACGCCCTCATCAACCACATAGGCCAGTGTCTCACTACCATGCACTTTCGCTATCGAGGCTTCGATAGCGTACTCCTCAACGGCTTTGAACATAGCTTCTGTATTATCGGTGCTACGCTCGGCGCGGTCAATGCTACCAGCGGTGCGGAAGACCTCGCTCTCGGCGGCATACGTCTCGGCAGCCATCCGTGCCAACTTCTTCTGAATCATGCCGAACTCGTTCAGGAACTTCCCAAAGGCTTTGCGCTCAGTCGTATAGGCGGCAGCCAGTCCTAACGCGCTACGTGCGCCACCAACGTTACCCGCGCCGAGTTTCAAACGCCCGATATTGAGGATGTTGAAGGCAATTTTGTAGCCCTTGTGAATCTCGCCCAGCAGATTCTCGACCGGAACCTTGACATCCTCAAAGTAGACCTGACGTGTCGAGGAACCCTTGATGCCCATCTTGTTCTCTTCCTTACCGGTCGAGACGCCGGACCAGGAGGCTTCGACGATAAAGGCTGTGGGACGTTCATTGCCGATACGGGCGAAAGCGACCATCACATCGGCGAAACCGGCATTAGAAATCCACTGCTTGGTACCATTAAGGATATAATATTTGCCATCCTCGGAGAGTTCCGCACGAGTGCTGAGGTGCATGGCATCGGAACCAACACCCGGCTCAGTCAGCGCGTAGGCCGCAATCCATTCACCGCTCGCCAGCTTGGGCAGGTATTGCTGCTTCTGCTCTTCATTGCCGTAGTAAACGATGGGTAATGTGCCAATGCCGGTATGTGCGCCATAGGCCACACCGAACGAGGACTCATTGATAGAAGAGACAACAAGGCAGCTTGTGAGCAGACCAAGTTCGGCTCCGCCATACGATTCTGGAACCTCAATCATCAGCAAACCCTGCTCACCGGCCTTCTTGACCAGGCTGGGCATCAGCCCCGGCTCCTGCTGGTCGATGGCCTCGGCTTTGGGCAACACTTCACGGGCCATGAAGGTCGCACTCGACTCAGCAATCCAGCGTTGCTCTTCGTCGCGCTGCTCCAACGTAAATATACGATCAGCACTCTCGCTGACCGGCGTGGTCAGGAAAGCGGTACCTTTCTCGGTCGGTTTCTCCGTTGTGGTCATAATAGTGATTAACTCCTTTTTGGGCGTGTTACATAATCACGCCCATGATATTATTGTGAGGCACGCAATTCGCGCCGTAACACTTTGCCAATTAACGATTTGGGTAGATCAGTGCGAAACTCCAGTTTTTTCGGCACTTTATAGGGAGTGAGGCGCTCCTTACAAAAAGCTAGAATCGCCTCTTTCGTCTGCTCAGATGGCTCGAAGCCGGGCTTGAGAACAACGAAGGCCGCAACAGTTTCGCCGCGATACTCGTCCGGCGCACCGATAACGGCGGCCTCGGAGACGGCGGGATGCTGAAATAGCACCTCTTCCACTTCACGCGGATAGACGTTGAAGCCACTGGCGATGATGAGGTCTTTGGCACGATCAACAATGTAGAAGTAGCCATCTTCATCCATCTTGCCGATGTCACCGGTACGCATCCAACCATTGACAAAGATTGTCTCTGTCTCGGCCTCGCGCTTCCAATAGCCTTGCATGATGTTTGGGCCTTTAACGACGATTTCGCCAATGGCATCGGGCGGCAACAGTTCGCCCGTCTCAGCATCGAGGATGGCCGCCTCGACATCGGGCAGAGGTAGGCCGATGCTGCCGTTGCGGCGTTCATCGGTAAAGGGGTTGCAATGCGTGACCGGTGATGCCTCGCTCAACCCATAGCCCTCCACCAGTTTCGCGCCCGAAGCCTGCTCAAAGTCACTCTGCATTTTAGCCGCCAGGGGTGCCGCGCCGCTGATACAGTATTTGATGGAACTGAGATACTCAGTGCGCTTGCCCGCCTCGCGCAGAATCGCCACATACATCGTCGGAATACCGGGGAAGAGTGTTGGCTTATAGCGGTGAATATCCTGCACAATCGCTTTAGCCTTGAACTGTGGCACCAACACCATCGTAGCTGCCACCAGAATAGAGAGGTTCAAGCCGACGGTCAAGCCATAGGAATGAAAGAATGGCGCAACACACAGCGCAATCTCGCTACCTTCGTTGACACTGGGCGTCCAATTGCGCGTCTGCATAGCATTGGAGAACAGATTGTGATGCGTCAACATAGCGCCTTTAGAGAGACCTGTCGTGCCACCAGTATATTGTAGCACCGCCAGATCGCTGCCAGAGGCCGGTACAGGCAGATTGAATAGCTCCACGCCGCCCTTCGTATGTGTATTATGCGTATCCAGCATGGTTTTCATGCTATGCAACGTCTTATCCTCGCTCATCTCCTGTGGCGTTAAGAGCGGCTCTGGATGCTTAGCTTTGCGCTGACTGAGTGGATAGAGCATGCGCAGCATGGGTGGTAGAAAATCAGCCGGACTGGTGATGACGACATGTTCTACGGCTGTACTTTTGCGTACCGCACGTACCACTGGATAGAAGCTGTCCAGCATCACAATAACTTTGGCGTCAGAGTCCGCCAGTTGGTGTTGCATTTCACGCTCAGTATAAAGTGGATTGGTTGGTACGATAACGGCTCCGGCCCGCAAAGCACCATAGAAAGCAATGGGATATTGCGGAATATTGGGTAGTGCGATAGCGACACGATCACCTTTTTGCACGCCTAGCCGTTGTAGCCCGATAGCGAAGCGATTGGCATAACTGGAAAACTGAGCATACGTGATCTTTGTGCCATAATAGATGAATGCCGTATGATTGGGATAATGGCTGACAGTCTCATCGAGCAACCAGGTGAGAGGACGATCTGGAATAGTGAGAAGCGCAGGTACACCCGGCTCATAATGCCGTAGCCAGGGGCGGGTGGCAAGCAGTTCGTCGCGTCCGTTGCTCGGTGGGATGGAAGGATCAGGTTGTTTTTGCCTATTATTGATGACCGATGAATCAGACATGCAGCAGTAGCTCCTCTCGATAGGGATGCCCCTCTTTGGGTATCCAGGCAGTGGTTGGATCGCCACAATGAGCAAAACGGCCATGCATCAGGTACCTACTATCATAAGTATATGGTACTCTTGTACAGATGAACATGTTGCCAGCTAACAAATTTTGCGCGATAATGAATATGTAGCTAACGAAACGAAACGTCATAAGACATAAAGCGAAAATGATTACAGAGAACACACCCGATTTTTCATACTTGCTCACAGATTTACGCCAACGACATGGCATGTCACAGGGACAACTGGCACAGGCGACCCGGCTCTCGCGCACCTACATCTATCACCTTGAGAGCGGGCAGCGCAGCAACCCCTCGTCACATGTCGTGCAAGCGATTGCACGCGCACTAGAATTGCAACGGGACGAGCGCGAACGGCTCTACGAGGCATATCGCGTCATGACAGGACAGTTCGTTGATGATGAGGACAGCGAAAGTACGCTACTGGACCTGGGCGATCTGGCCGCTTTGCTGGTGCATAATACTTCGTATCCAGCCCACTCGCTCGACCGGCTCTGGTATCTGCGCTCGTGGAATGAGCCTGCGATCACGCTGTTCGAGATGCAAGAGGAGGTAGCTAGAGGTGGACAACATCATTTATTAGAAGTAGTGTTCAATCCGGTGTTGCGGCGGCGTTTTCATGGCTGGGAGAATCTGGCGCGTCGCTTGGCCAGCGATTTTCAGTACAACACCCGCACGATGACACACCTGCCAGAATATAAGAGCCTGCTCAAGCGCCTGCGTGAATTACCAGAGTTCAAGCGTATCGCCGCCGCCACGTATCCCACTGGCAAACCCGCGCCATCCTTTACCTTCCAGATACAACATAGCACATTGGGTAGGTTGACGCTGCGTACCGCAACCACCGTCTTCACCGGCTTCTCCAACTACTCAATGGTCAGCTACGTCCCTGGCGACCAGCAGACATTGAAGATTTACAGATTGCAGGGCTGGCAACCGGAGTAATTCACCCAAGAGATGCTGTATCAGCATCATCTTCCTCCTCATCCTCCACAGGGGCGCTACCCAGCACACGCTGTCTATCGGTTGGCTCATGAATACCATACAGGTCAAGCACGCGCTCATCAATTTCTGCGTCGATGCGCCGAATCTCAGCTTGAATAACCTGAATAGACTGTTTTTTCTGCTCTTCTAGCGCGAATAGCCGTTGAAGCGCCTCTCCATCAGCCGGTAGCAGAGCCGTGTTTTTGATAGCATCCCAAGTTTTTCCTTGCCATTGTGGACTTCGCAAGTAGCCATAGAGATAACGGCGCAATGCTTCATCCGCGACCTCTAACCAGAGCTTGTTATGGCGCAAGACGATACTGCCTGGATAGCGTTCTGGAAGATAGACATTCCTGCTAATGGTCGCACTGAGATCACAATTGTCGGGCAAAGTGAACAGGCCAATGGCTTTCGCATCAAAAAAGTTGAGAACGGGAAAATTTGGGTCGGCCTGCTGCAACTCGGTCAGTAGCACAGCATATGGCACCTCAATCAGCATAGTGCCATCGCGGCGCGGCCTGATGATATATCCTTGCTCCCTCAATACGTTCAATTCGGCATGTCTTGCCAGCATTTGATCGACAAGCATTACAAATATCGCCTGCATCTCGGCATCAGCTGGATAGATAGGAAGTTGGCGAAAATATGAGGGATTGATATGCAGGTTATCAAATAGACGCCCAAACCAATAATTTAGTAAAGATGAGTTGAACACTGCGAGAATGTATTTGAGATGATAATTCGCATCTTTAGCAATAATATTGTTAAAGTTATGCCGATTATAAAACTTCTGGTCGTCGAAGGTTGCAACGAGTCGGCGCTTCAAAGAGCGGTTACGCATATCCTGCACAAGTAACTTGGGTGACTCGAAAAAACGCGCTTGGGGTACGGAATAAAGCCATTTCCCATACTTCAAATAATGCTGTTTACTTCCCCAACGCAACTCATAGCGTCCAACAAAGCTATTACCATCCAGTAATGGTTTCCACTCTGTAATATCGGCTGGCAATTCCCACCGTGTTTTGATATAAGGGTTGATCGCACTTTCGGTACGAGTGTGATAGGGAATAATGCCCTGTGTGCTATCAGTTACATCAACAAGACGGAGAACCTTCTCTGTTATCTCGCCATTCTGCTTGAGAACAAGACAGGCATCTTCAATGTGCTGCAACAGGTTATCATAACGCATAGTGATTTCATATCTTGGGTTACTTAACCAGCGTTCCTGCTGCTGTGTAAACACCTCTGACCACGCTCTACTTGCCAGCTTATCTAACGAGTTCTGTAAACCCAGAATATTGATCTGTACCTGTTGTGCTTTGCGTTTTGCTTCATCTTTTTC
>JAJZEJ010000195.1 GCA_021828635.1 Chloroflexota bacterium | reverse complement strand
AACCTCTAATCCCCAGGTATCACAGGCAATAGCGGCAATCTCTGTACGCGAGAGCCAGTCGAGCGTATAGAATGAAAGCCCTGGTGCTTCTCCTCCAGCATATGTTCCCCAGCCTGTTTTTCTGGCTTGGCCTAGTTGTCCTGTGCGTATGAGTACGATGTCCCCTCTGCCAATGCTGGATGTTGCGCCTTGAGCTTGCATACAGGCCAGTAGATCATCCTCTGTAATCGCGTAACCATCGGCGAGGGCTTGAACTTTTTTATAGCGAGCAATATCTAAGAGAACACCACGGCCCACCAACCTTTCGGTGGCCTGCTCAATACCGTTGCGGGCTGCTCCCTGAGAGGTGACTTCCGCAGCTTCATAACCATTCCACATCTTGCCGTGATCGAAGATATGCGAGAGCGCATCCCAATGAGTAGCGCATTGCAGTGGCATCGTTACAATGTCGTCTGCTCCCGCAATGCCGTTGGCAAATGGGCGCTGTCCCGCACTCCAATCACCGCCATCAGCCAGCATGGAATGAACCGGATTAAAGCGATTCATCGCCCCTTTTTGTGGGCCGCTACTATCTAATGAGAGGGCCAGCGAAAAAACCTTGCCCCGCTTCACAAGCTGAGTGGCCGCCGCAATCATGGCAGGGGTGATATAGTTCAAGGTGCCAAGTTGATCACGAGAACCCCATTTACCCCAGTTGCGATACTTTTCTGCTGCCTCAGCGATGATTGTTTCTGTCTTCATCATTGATATAGCTCTTTCTTTGTGCAAAATGCTCTGGCTTTGTGACGTGGCGCAGTTCTTACCACCAGGAAGGGTCATAGATGAACGTAGGGCCAGTCTGTTGCCCCTCCAACGCCTGATATTTGCCGCTATAAAACAGCAGAGGCGGCTGCTCATCCGCATAACTGAGATACTCGACCTGCCCAATATAGAGCGTATGATCTCCTGCCGGGTGGGCGTCGATAATTCGGCAGACGATTTGTGCTAATGCGCCTTCGAGTAAAGGACACTGATTGTGCCAGGTGAAGAGAATCGGCAGATTTTCTTGGGGCTGTCCCGCGAAATGCCGCGAATACGCCTGCTGACTTTGCGTTAGCACGCTTACTCCATAGAAGCCGCTCTGCGCAAGCAACTCGTGCATGGCTGTCTTCTTATCTATAGAGATCAGCACCAATGGCGGATTGAGCGAGACAGAGCAGAAGGCATTGGCTGTCATTCCGTGAACATTTCCCTGGATCGCTGTTGTAATGACTGTGACCCCACTGGTGAAATGCCCCAGTGCCTTGCGATACGCGAAAGGATCAATTTGTAATGCTTCAATTTGCATCTCTTTACCCCTCTTTGTAACACACCACCAGGAGGTGTGTTGTTGCTGCCATCTGCTATCGCGCTGGCTTATTCCGCGATGATTCTATTGCGTTGGCGTCCCAGACCCGCAATCTCTGTCTCTACCACATCCCCAACCTTGAGGCTCTCGTTGGTGGCAAAACCTGCTCCTGGCGGCGAACCTGTCGAGATGACATCGCCCGGTTCCAGTGTCACAACCGATGAAACGAAAGCAATGATCTCATCGGGCTTAAAGACCATATCGCGTGCATAGCTGTTCTGCTTGACTACGCCGTTGACGCTAAGCGTTGTATGCAGTTCCAGGTAATTCGGGACGAATTGTTTAGGAACTAGATAGGGTCCCAGGCAGGCTGCCGTATCAAAATTTTTGCCCCCAAACCAATCCACATGAAAACTCGGCCAATCTACACGGATGTTCAGATCGCGTAGCGAGTAGTCGTTGACAATGATGAAGCCAGCGACGTAATCCATCGCCTGCTCTACCGGAATATGTTTGCCACGTTTCCCAATCACCAAACCTACTTCGCCTTCCCAATCCAGTCGTTGATAAGGAGTTGGGTGGACAACAGCGTCGTGAGGGCCAATCACGCAATAAGGCAGTTTCACGAACACATAGGGTTTTGTGGTAGATTTGTCAATTGTTTTGTAATTGCTCAGATCCGCCTCTTTCCAGTTTGCCACCTCTTGTACATGCTTCTCATAGTTTGCGCCTGCGAAAAGCATCTTGCTTGGCCGCAGGACTGGCGCTGCTACCGCTATATCATTAATTGAACGTATATCATGTTGCCACAGTACACCCTCAAAACCTTGCTGGACAACGAAGCCCGCGAGGCTATGCAACGCCGCGAAACTCTGCTCCCAATTGGTCAAGAGTCCCTGGATGCCTGGACGCAATTCTGAAGCAACCGTTGTGGCAAGGAGACTTTTCACTGCCGGATGATAATCACTTAAAGCGTCAAGAGGTACAATATGTTCGCCGAAAACCAGCCCCACATGCACCGTTTCGCTTGTTTCATCAAGCAGACAATAATTCACTAGCCGAAATGCATCTGCCTGTTCAGTCATGCTGCGTTCACTCACTTTCTCTTGGCCCTAGACAGTGGGGTCATTCGGATTACGCATGAGACCTAGCTCTTGACGGCCAAACGTCTCACCAGCGGTATCAAAGTTAATAGCGACATGCGCTCCCATTGCATGGACATCGCGCCAATAGCGTTGTAAGGGATTGCTTTCGTAGTTGGCGGTTCCACCACTGGTGAGATAAATACGCTCGATTGCACGCAGACAGAGCTGCGTCAGGTAAGCGTAATCGCGGTGATTCTGGATGCGTTGTTCGAGGGTGATAGGCCCGTCTGAGCGAATGATGTCGAGGGCGCGTCTTAAAAAGGACTGTGCGGCAGTGATTTCGGCTTCCGTTTCAGCAATACGAATCTGTTGGTGCGAGAATGTGCTTAACTGGATACCCGTGATGCGTGTGGCTCTGGTGCGGTTATTTTCGCGCCATAGCTCGTAGGCTCCCATTGTTGCGCCGAGAATGGGCGATGTCAAGGCGGAAGGGAACAGTGCCATGAGCGGGTGTCGATACATAGGGTGGGTATTAATGGTAGCGCCCGGCGCGTTGCCCTCACTCATATCTGCCAGACGGATGATGCGGTGCTTGGGAACGAAGGCATTTTGTACAACGGCGTTCTTACTGCCAGAGGCTCGCAGACCAGCCACAAACCAGCTATCTTGAATTTCGTAGTCATGACGCGGTATCAGAAACATATAGGGTTCAAACGAGGAGCCTTCTGGAGAAGGCATTAGCCCTGAAAGCATGCTCCACTCACTATGATCGATGCCACTGACCCAGGGCCAGTTGCCACTGATGCGATAGCCACCATCTGTACTTGTGACCTTTCCAGCCGGAATCAAGCTGTCAGCCATGAGGACATCAGGCGTCTCTTGCCACACATCGTGCTGTGCCTCTTCAGGA
>JAJZEJ010000792.1:12660-13890 GCA_021828635.1 Chloroflexota bacterium | reverse complement strand
CACGGCCACCGATGGCACGTCATACACACAATATGCCAGTAGCGGAACCCCCACGACTTCGATTGCCAGCGATGAAGCGGTGATTATCTCATCAGGTGTTGATTGCGACGAACAACTCGGCACCGCAACCGGCACCTATATGGAAGTGTTGTGCCGGATTGCCATCAATGTTGCCGCCGATATCTGTGGTGTTGAGGCGTTCTATACCAATAATGCCGGTAGTATCAGTGACTACAAGCTGCTCTACTACAGTGGTGCCGTGCATCTCAACAAGGCGGTAGCGGGTGCCAACACCGCACTGACCAGCTACACGATGACGCTCACTACTGGCACATTCTACTGGTTTCGGTTGCGCTGCACGAATGCCAATCAGCAATATGGCCGCGTGTGGCAGGACGGCACAACAGAGCCAACGACGTGGCAGGTATCGGCGACGGATACCAGCCTCACATCAGGCGGCTACGCACTGCTCGCTAACACTGGCAGTGGTTCAACCGGCATCCAATTCGACCATTTCTACGCCTCCAATCCGCTCAATGTGACCACGCCGATTGTGGATAACACCGACTCGCTGGATGTGCTGAATGTCGTGGCGGATGTGACACTGAGTAGTGGCAACGCTCAGAGCAGTCAGATCAGCGCAAAGGGGGCGGCCACGCTCAGCAGTAGCCAGAGCGGAAGTGACCAGATCAACGCTGTCATCGTGGCAAGCCAGACAGATGCGACGACTGAACAGACTGGCGTGGCGCTTGTTGCAACTATAGGCATGAGCGAGACGACGGTTGACACCGGAGCCTTGCAAGCTAGTCAGTGCGGCCTGCTGACAGAACAGAACACGCCAACTGACCAGGTGAACAGTAGCTCAGCACTGGCGCTGACAGATACGACTGGCAACGAGAGCGTGGCGACAGCCATAGAGTCGGCGCAGTTGACCGATGTAGCTTCATTGAGCGGGCAGCTTACATCCCAGAGTGCCAATCTCCTGAGCGATACGACTGGCAACGAGAGCGTTGTCACCACGCTCCAGGTGGCGGCTATCGGTGAAACGACGCCGACGGATAGTGAACAGTTTGCACTCCTCGTCAGTGTTGCGTTCATCGACACCACAGCGAATCAGAGTGCCATCAGCGGGAGTGCCAGTGCGGATATTTCGTTTGGTGACATTACCGACGAGGCGACCAATGGCGGCCAGATCGCGGTGCTGATACTGAATAGCCAGCTTGATGCCAC
>JAJZEJ010000792.1:0-12650 GCA_021828635.1 Chloroflexota bacterium | reverse complement strand
AGCGGCATGCTGAGCGTGGCTGTGAGCGATGACACCGCTCAGACCGATCAGATCGCGGTACTGATACTGAGTAGCCAAGTGGATGCGACAGCTGAGCAGACTGGCATCGGCGTGACGCAAGCATCGGCGTTAGTTGAGAATAGTCAGCACAGCGAGGCGCTCCAGGCTGCGCAGGTGATGAGTGTGCAGGATGGCAATGTGGGCGCAACGCACGTGCAGGTGAGTCTGGCAATGGCGCTATTCTGTAGCGAGATGAATACCACGCAGATCAGTTATGCGCTCATTGCGCAGGGCATCACTACCAACAGCACAGATAGCATCGAGAGCATCGCGGTGTTGCTCAGCACACAGATCAGCGACCAGGGTACGCCCGCGACCAGGCTGACCACGCTGTTAGTAGTCACGCTCACAAACAGCACTCCTGATAGTGGGCAGATTGCTGGTATAGAGGTCTTATCGCCGACGCTCGCCTATAGCACCATCACGCTGATTGGGACAACTGGCACGATTAGCCTGCAAGGAACGACTGGCACGATCACACTGGAGGCAATCTAAGATGGCAGCAGATGACTACAGCCCACGGTTTGCGGGCGACACCAGCGACCCGCTGGCCGTAACATTTACCGATTCGTTTGGCAATCCCTACAACATCACGGGTGCGACGGCCCTGAGCTTGAAGCTGCTCTACCACAATAGTGGCCTGGTGGTGCCTGGCATCGGCAGTTTCCAGGTGGTCAATGGTCCAGCTGGCACGGCGCTCTACAGTTGGAATGCCGCCGACACGGCCATCACGGGCCTCTGCGACATTGCAGTCAGTGTGGACTTGCCCAACGGGACCAAACACTTCCAGACCAAGCCACTGGAAATTCTAGCGGCATTCTAACGAAGAGAAGAGAAAGGAGGCATGATGCGCGATTCACAAGCTCAATGGATACCGTCGCCCTACTTCTTCCCGCAACGCGGGGGCCATGTACCACGCTGGCTCATTCTGCACGGCACGGCGGGCGGTACCTCCGCAGTCGGCATTGCAGACTGGTTTCGTGACCCACGAGCGCAAGTCTCAACGAATTACACGGTTGACCAGGCGGGCGTGATCGTCTGCTCGGTGGATGAGAGCGATGGGCCGTGGGCCAACGGTGCTTTGACGGAGGGACATGCCGCGTTCTGGGACACGTTGCAAGGCATCAACCCCAACAACGTAACCATCAGCATTGAGCATGTCAAAGCTCACGAGGACAACAGCGACCAGTTGACGCCAGCACAACAAGCCGCGTCCTTCGCACTGATTAAGCGTATCTGCCAGCGTTGGCACATTCCCATGCGAGCTGCCAACGCTTCTGGTGGCATCTGTGGGCATTGCTCGCTTGACCCTGTGAACCGTATGAATTGCCCCGGCCCATTCCCGTGGCAAGCTTTGTGGAACTACCTGAATGCAGAGGATGATATGCAAATTGATCTCACCATGTCAGACGTTGCGCATTACTTTGTGCAGGCTCCTGGCGACGCCTGGCACTGCCCTTCGACGAATTACACCATTGGCAATGCCATGTTGGACTTCTATCGCTCATTCGGCAATAGCGCGTTGTGTGGTCTGACCTTTTTGGGTTTGCCGCTTAGCAATGAGTACGCGGTGCCAGGTTATCCGGCGGCGACGGAACAAATCTACGAGCGGGCCACACTCCGCTATGACCCCCATCACCAGGTCGATAACCCACCGTGCGCGGGCGCGGTCTACCTAACGCATGTGGCCGCACTGGGTAATCCACCGCTCGCAGCAGCACTCACCAAAATTATTGATCTGACCAGCCAGCTCCAATCGGCTGAATCACAACTCAAGGAGATGCACCCATGAATCTCTTCAACGCAAAGCTCAGTAGCGCCCAACGCGCCTTGCTGCAATCCATCATCACCATCCTGATCGGCAGCGTGATCGCGGGCCTCTCGGTCGCCACGTCGTATCTCTCTGGCACGGGCATGATCGACTATACCCGCCCGCTGACCATCATTGGCCTGACCGTCGCCTTTCCTTTTGCGCATGGCATTATCACACTCCTGATGAGTAGTAACGCTGATCTGGCACTCGCACTAGACGCCTTTGTCAGCGTGGCCGAAAAACGGATCGGGCTATCGTCGTCTCAGTCTAGCATGCCCGCGCCGACGGTCAACACCGCGCCCGCGCCCACGGTGACGATTGTTCACAATTACGCGACTGGCATGAGTACACCGACCACAGGCATCACCGCGACCTCAGCACTGGCACCGGCGGGGATGCTCAATCCGCAAATGTTGGCCGTTGTGAAACCGCCCGCACTGCCAGCGTCGCCACCGACACCAATGGAGCATCCACCTACGAGCGTCGTCACACCCTCAGTCAGTGTAGTACCGACGGCTGCCACGCCGCCCAACACGCGCACCATGCTGGCTGCGCAAGATACCGTGCCACGTGCCATCGTTGGCAAGTAGCTATGGTTGTGATATAGTAGCGAAGTCACGTGACAACATGTACACAAAACCTTTTTTCTACAAATGAACGGGAAACATGAACACCGTGCCACTTCACGGCCACGGTGTTCATGTTCGTTGGTATCTCGGTTGAGATTGAAACTTATCTTTGTCAATAGCCCTCATTTTGAGGTAGGACAGACATCTCGATAGAGATTGAAATCAGTGCTGGAAAAGCTATCGTTGGTGGCGCGTTACTGTTGAGGTAAGACGGGCATCTCGGTGGAGATAGGAAAATTACACAAAGGGGGTCACACAGTGTGACCCCCTTTGTAACTGAAATGGGGGTAATTCAAAATGAATTACCCCCAGAATGCCGCCAAGTAGCGCCGAATTACGGTTCCTGTTGTGGCGCTGGCAACAGCGGTATCGCCTCATCGATAATCACGGCGCTACCTTCGATAACGGTTACTGGCGGCATGCCGTACTCGGTGAAACGCGCATAGGAATCCTCATCGCCGCGACGCGGGTCGCCTACGGGCGTGTATATCATCTGGTATGCCTGCTCTACCAATTCATCGGCAATGCTGCCTACCGCGTATTGAAACGCCTGCCACAATATCTCTTTGATATCCATCACCAAAACCTCCTTTTGCTCCACATTGTACCGTTTTTCGTGCTATACTGCACAGCATTGATGAGCCTGTTCATCATTTGCAGTAGAAGAAAGGACATGGTATGGGACTCTTCAAATGGCTCTTTGGCACGCCGCCGAAACCGCGCCCGCGCCAACGGAGACGCACGTCTTCACGCGGTGCAGTGCAGCGTAGCACCACCAGCATGCGCAAATTCTCCCGCTTCCTCAAAAAAGCAGGGAAGCCGTATCATCCACACAGCAAAGGCTCCAGTATCTACCGCTAGCTCGCCGTCGCCTTTGGGCGGCCAACTGGTTTCGGCTGTGGGAGTGCCAGGAGATCGGCCCGTAAAAAGATCAGGTCTTTGCCGCGTGTCTGCTCTCCTGGCACACGCTCCACCAGCACGCCGTCGGTAAAGAGGAACGCCCGCAGCCGCCCCTGCTTCACGAGCTGGTGCAGGCTATCGACGCTGTACGGCCTACCAAACCGCGTTGCCAGCATGCGGGTCGCGCCCACCGTATCGGTAATTTCGTTGACTTTCACATCTTGAATATCCATCAGTCGTACTCACTTTCTTACGCGGCGGCCAGTTCCAGTGCGCTGCGATCTTCCAGATAATATTCCAATCCCATGAGCAGTAAATCGTCGTACTGCTGGTCTTCCAGTTCCTCGTAGGCGAAGAGGAGGGCCTCACCGGCCTCAGACCAGAACAGGTGCTGGTCTTGGAGTAACATGCGGCTGAAGGTCTCGACCATCTCGTCATCACCAGCGATGATGTAGACCAGGGGCGCGTTCTCAATCGCTTCGGCCTCTTCCTCGTTGTAGCTGTCAATCAGTTCATGCTCGTATCCAAAGGCGTTCAGTGTGATGTCCATTGTTCTTTTCTCCTACGTTTTTTCTTATCCCTTCGACATTTATATAATACCACACTTACGATAATATGTCAAGGGATTTTAGATGAGTTTTTCTGTTTCCTCAAAAACTCGTTGAAAGTCGGGCAACCACGAGAGCGCCAGCCAGGGGCGCTCTCGTGGTTGCCCGACTGTAGTGGAAGGGCGTGCATGGATGTGTATTATTGGTCCTACTGCGGCACAGGGGCGTCCATGCCGCAGGGAAGCGGGACCATGATTGGCACCTCGTGGCTGATGACGGCCACGGTGTAACAAAAAATTGTCGCTGTGTCGCCGACAGCCATGCTCATTTGTGGTACCAGTTCGTGGCGGACCAAGCGGTAGCCGTCTGATGGCTGGTACTCACGCAGGTAGCCATGCACCAAGCTATCGACGTGATCTGTCGCAGCCTCTGGCGTGTTGCCGCTTTCCGATATGGTGGCGAGATAAAGTTTCTCCTCCAGTGGTAAAAGGGCGGTCATTGTTGTGTCTCCTTTATCTATGCTTGTAGCATGTGTTTTCTCAATGAAACTGTTTAGACGGCGGTGAAAGTATGCTCTGGGCATAGTCACCGCTATTCCTGACGTTCCAGGCGCATGACGGTCATCAGAATTTTGAGGCCGTCTGCCTCCACTGTCTCAATGCGATATTTCGTGCCATCCTGTGTGTAGTAGGTACCACGCAGCATGCGCTTGAGCAGTGCCGCCTCACGCTTGACGGCGGCCAACACACGCTCACGATCCACATCGTACAGCAACACTTTGAGAACGCCGGTTGCCGTCTGAGCAATCAGGATGCGCTCGGTACCAACGGCGCGGTACTGTGGCATCACGGGCGACGCGGCGGATTGTTCTTTGTTACTCATACTTCATACTCCCCAATCGATTATAAATGAATGACCTGAACACCAAAGCGTTGGCGGGCCATGTCGGCTACCAGAATGCGGTGGCACGTCTTGCGGCTGGCGCATGCGCAAAAGATGGCGACGCGGCGCTGATAGGCGTTGAGAATACGTTCCAGACGCCGCATGCCCGTCTCAGGGTCATGCAGCTTGATGTGCGGCTCCTGGAAATTCCCAGTGAGCGCCTGTCTATACAATTCGTTGCCAAGTTCTGGCACGTGCATATAGACGTTGCCTGGATAGCGGCGACAGAGCGCCTCGTAACACCAGTCGTAGCGGGCGCTGGCCGCTACGTAACGGATGTCCACCAGCGTTGCGCCCACCGCGAGCAGATCGGCAACAATGCGATCTGCTCGCGGGTTGAGATAGCCAAAGGTGTAGAGGATGGGTTGTGCTGGCATAGCAGTTATTTCCTCTCTGCCTCACTGGCGCTGGCGCTGGCCGCCACGATCTGCGCTTCAATCGCTGGAATGTCGGCCTGGGTCAGGTCAGCCCGTGGCCGACCATCACAGCAAGCTGATACAAACGCATCGAACTCTGGCACCGACTTGATGAGTCCGGCGCTCAGGGCTTCCTTGTACAACTTGTTCAGCGTGTCGCGGTCAATCGGCTTGGTGGGAGTCGGGGATACCTGGTCAGTCACGTCAGGGGCTGCCTCATGCTGCTGTTTAGCAGCATGGTTGGATAATGCATCGACCGTGGGATGCGATGCCCGTGGCGCTATATCAGACTGCTCCATCTCTTCGGCGGTATAGATGCCGCTCATTTCAGCCGGAAATGCCTTGCGTAACGCGAGAGCTTCGGCACATTTCGCCAGCATGACATCGGGCATTTTCTTCCAGGTGGTGCTGTTGGGCTGGCAATAGCTGCTATATTTTGCCACGCCCCAAATCGGCTCAACAAAGTCTTTTCGTAAGACGGCGATACGGGCAGCAGCAGGCGGCTCATCAGCCAGCCACACGTCGCACCAGATACCATCTCTGCCGCACCACTGCGGGCCGCGCTGACCGGCATACTTGCCAGATCGCTCAGCCATCAATCGGTAGCCATCAATCGAGGTTTGAATGGTCATGTCGTTGCCGCGCATGACGGCGTAAATCTGCCGCGCGAAGGGGTTGAGGCCGCTGCCTCGGCACACCTCAATGAAGAGTGAAAGTTGCACATCAGACGTGCCTTTGGCAACAGTGCGCTTAATCACATCAATTTGTTGCGGGTCAGGGGTAAAGGTGACAAGAGCGCGATCCATGTTAGTAGAGACTCCTTTGCTGTTGGTGTGAGGTAGCAAGTAGACGGATAGATCGTGGCGTCACCGGTGGCAGACTGCCAGTCTGTTGCCCCTCTTCGCAGAGCCGTGTGTAGGCAAAGGGCCACCGCTGATAGTGGCCGCTCAAGAGGATGACCTCGACATGCCCAGGCCAGACGTAGATGAGCGTGGCCTGCTCGTTGGTACGCACGTTACGCACTTGTATCCCAGGGCGTGCATCACGCAAATTGTGGATGGCGCAAATGGCGTCGGCCATCTTTTCCGTGGCACAGGCTACGATGGTGGTGTTGCTCTCGATATGCAGCACATGCCAGCGATGTGCGTACTCTGGCCGATAGCGGACCGCGTGAGTCGCGGCCCCTGGCTGTTGCTGAAATGCCCTGTCCATGTTTGCCTCCTCTAGGCTAGGCTGGCCTGCTACGATGCAGGCCAGCCGAATTACTAGCGCATGAGACCGGCTGCCATCAGGCGTGCCGTTGTCTCATCTTGCGGTTGTCGTTGCTGTTGTTTGGCCGCCACCGGTTGGCGGCGCTTTGCACGAGCAGCCAGTGCGTCCATCTGGACGTGCGCCAATCGCGCAATATCGTTACAGTGGCCGCTTCCGCTTGCGCCACCATGTACCGGCGCACTCTCGACAGATGCCCCGTGCGGAAAGTCGGCGATACGCGCCTGCTCTGATTTTGGTTGCACCGGCGCGGCCAGTTCGGCGGCAATCACCGCCTCCGTCTCGGCCATGATGCGCCCTAGCTCGGCC
The DNA here is from genome assembly GCA_021828635.1 of Chloroflexota bacterium. The sequence goes on along the minus strand of JAJZEJ010000792.1, from coordinate 5,764 downwards.
TCACTCTCGCGGCGACGCTCAGCCAGCACGCGCTCCCGTTCACGTACTTGCTTGGCATCCTCACGAGCGATCATGTAGTCGATGGTGTCTTCGATATGATGGCAGCCCGCCACTTTGCGTGGGCAGGAGCAATGCCATCCGCCCGTCATCTGGTTATACACCGTCAGATAATAGAATCCTTCACGATGGGCGCTTCTGGTGAAACAGACCAGCGTCCCCGCTGCTACTTCCACCTTTTCCGTACCAAGTACCGTGTAGATGCCACGCAAGATCGAAACGCGCTCGACCGTGAGAACCATCGTCTTTTTGATGGTCACATGCACGACTTTGGCCGTGGTCCACGCGATAGCGACCATCAGCGCCTGGATGCTGGATGATGGCCCCATCGGAATGTGATGGTTTGGCAGTGTGCGGTTGCGGGTTGCGGTACGATTTGCCATGTGCTTGATCCCCTTCTGCTATGCAGTTCTTTTTTTGACTCCTCTGTCTGTCAGGACATCCCTGACACTCTGAATTATACTACGAACGAAACAAAATTGCAAGCGGTTTTATATCAATCTACATAAAATTTTTGGGGATTGACAAATTTTGTTTCAAACGACATAATATAGCCCATAGGAGGATTGCATATGGAACAAGAAAAAGAATTTTACTCGCCAAAGGAAACTGCTGCCATCCTGGGAGTTTCTAGAGCGCGTTTAAATCAAATGCGAGAACAAGGACGTATTCAGGGAACACCCGTTGGAAATATGACTCTTTATACGAGAGAGCAGATTCAAATGGCAGATACATCAACGTGGAAACGCGGACCAAAGCCGAAGAATGCGAAAAAAAACGGAGGTGAAGGGGAACGGAGTGGCAATGGAGTCAATCCCCCCTGTGATGCTCATGCGATTTACTGGTCTGAGTCTGCCTTTTCCATTCCGTCGTTGTCAGCCGTCGGCACCGCAACCGGCACCGTGCCAAGCTGCTCATCACCCGTGCTTGTGGGGGTGGCCTGATGGTGCTGAGTGTGTTGAGCAGTCTTGCGCACGTGATGCTTGGCCGCGTCGTAGAGGACCGGCTCGGGCCGCTCGGCTCCCTCTGGCAGCGCGGCGAGCAGGTCGGCGTCGCGCTTGAGCAGGGTGTAGATGACGCCGATCATCTGGCCGATGACGCGGCCCAGGACTTTACGCCGTCCGTGATAGGTGCCGGTCCGCTCATCATAGATACCCTTTTGGCGCAAGAGCCTCTGATAGAGGGTACGCCAACTCTCGTCGTAGCGCGTCGCCGACAGGGCGATCAGGTACCAGGTCTGCTTGAGGACGGGATTGCCGCCACGGGTGAGGGTCATGCTATCTTTCGAGGAGCCGGTCTGGACTTGGTGTGGCGACCAACCGCAATACGCGCGGAGTTTGGCGATGCTCTCAAACTGGCTGATGGACCCGATACACGAGAGCAGTGTCGCGGCGGCAATCACGCCGATCCCCGGACACGAGAGCAAGATTTTTCCCTCACGGCTGCCAGTGATGGCTGTTGCTATCGTTGCGTCCAGTTCAGACAAGTGCTGTTGAAGCAAGCGCATCTCAGCAATGAGGTGTGTTTGCTCCAGGAGCAGGCTGTTTCTGCGACTGGACGATACCGCGCCAATCGTGTGCTGTGCCAGTTCTTGCAAGCGAACGAACGCGGCGACGTTTGGCCGATAGCGGCTGCGCGTGGCGAGCAACCCGTCCATGCTCGCCTGTGCGACCGCTTCCGGTGTTGGATAGTCGGTGCGCAGCTGCAAGGCCGAGAGATTGGTGACGTCGCTATAGACCTGCGCCATCTCTGGGAACACTTCGTCGGTGATGGCAATCAGCTTATTTTTGCGTTGGGTCACCTCTCTAACCAACTCGCTGCGATGCTGGACCAACGCGCCGATCTGCTGGACGACCTCGGAGGGCGGCATGAGCAATCGCGCTCGTTCGCCAGGTTCTTCCACCAGGACGCCCTTTTCCAATTGGTTGAAGAGCAGGATAGCGAGCGCCCGTGCGTCACGCTGATCGCTTTTCTGGCGCAAGCGGCGGCGCTCACGAGTAGGGTGGGACTCATAGACACAGATGTCATGCTCATACAGATAGGCAATCAGCGCATAGCCATAATGACCGGTAGACTCAACGAGGACGCTGATGGAAGCGGGATCGCCGTACCGGCAGAGTTCACTCAGGAGCGCATCGAAACCGGCGCGTGACTGTTCAAAGCTGAGCAGCGGGCAACGGTCGGCGCGACGATAGTGAGCAAGCAGCGGCAATGACACAATGGCAGCTGCATGGTTATTCTTTCCAATGTCAATGCCGACATAGACGGGTAGCGCAACAGCGGACGTGGAAAGAGTGGTAACGGTCATGAATGTTCTTATCTTTCTTTTCTAGGATTTTCTATGGTTTTCTAATACAATCCAGATAGATGGGAAACGAGGCGAGAAAGCTACACGAGGTGACATCGACAACACCCGAACACAGAGAAGGTATATGCGGTATAAACATAAACCAAATGCTCATGAGGGTTTGTTTCTCGATGCCACTCCAATCGGGTTACTAGGCGTGTATGTGCGTTGCACACTCGCCACGTATCATACAGGAGTCACATCGTGTCGCACGCGATAGCTAGTCGCATGCGCCGCTTTCTCGTAAAAAATGAACGGAGCATATGGGGGAAATTGACGCATGATACAGGTTTTTTATCAATCTATCGCTGCACTCTTGCTGCTGACACGCCAGCGCATCGCTCTGAGCCGTGGCGGCCATGATCCCTCTGCCACGACGCCGATGCTGGCAGTTGAAGTTGAACAGGCACCCAAACGACAATTTATTCAGATAGATCGACTCTTTGACTGGCAAGAGCAGAGAAGAGCAGAAGGGGAGTTCTATGACCAGTATGAATAGCTCTGTGAATGTTGTGGAAAGTTTGGAGACGCCGTATGCACTCAGAAGGGGATCTTCGACGTGTGAAGGCTGCCTCCATTGCCAGCAGTATAGCACACCAACGTCGAATCATTGCTCTTTTCATCCCTTTAGGCTAGTTGGCGGAGGTGTCTATGAGCAATGATTACAAAGGCTCTATCCACCACAAAGGATTTTACACTATATTTCACGATGACTATACCGACCTGCTGCATTTAGAGCAGGCACCGGCCACTATTCTCGATCTCTTGGAAGTGGCGCATGATGCAAATCTGCGCCACCATACGCGCACCGAACAGCGCGGACGGCGCAAGAGCGATCATCCGCTCTATCGCCGCATTGAGGATGTGCCAGAAGAACTGCGATGGTTTGATCTCTCGCTCGATGAGATGCACAAACGCTGTCGCAGGCTTTACTGCCAGACCACGCTACAAGAGAGCATTCCACATGTCGAGCTGGCTGGCTACATCAAGACGCGCTTTGTGCGATTCGATAAGGATGGCAAGATCACACGGGTCTATCCGTGCGTGGGTCATCGCTGGGAAGAGCGCACAAAGCGCGTCAAGCACCGCGACCAAGATGACGAGGAGCGTGTGATACGTCGGTTGGTCGCTGATTATGACTGGCAGGGCGAGAATCCGCGCAAGGTAGTGCAGGGAACGACCAAGCAATACTTTGTGTGTGTCGATGCCATCAATGAGGCCATCGAACACGGCATTCCAGACGGACCACGCGGCCCCTATGACCCCAACGACGATGATGATTCACGCTACGATGGCGACGACGATGAACCAGGTGAGTCGGGCGCAGAGACAGAGGAGTCAGTTACCAAAACTGGTAACTCACCGAGCGAAAACATGCATGAATCTGACAATCAGTTGCCAAAACTGGTAAGTCCAGTTGCCAAAACTGGTAACAGCGAGTTGCCAAAACTGGTAAGTCCAGTTGCCAAAACTGGTAACAGCGTTGCCAAAACTGGTAACTCCCACGCTCGCAGTAATACACATAATACACATAAGAATCTCTCTAAGAAGAGTAGTAAAGAGACGGCTTCGCCTTTACCCACTCACACAGATTCTTTTCCTGAACTGCCAGAACACGGGCCATTGACACCTGCCAATATCTATCAGATCATGGCACACTATTTCGGCCTGCCCAAGCCATCCGATGAAGATCGATGGAATGAAGCGGCGATCAGCATTCAGGAGCAGCTCGACAAGGCTGGACTCTTTGAGGTAGGGTCGCTCTTTGTCACGGGCCATTCGGCACGGGAGGCGCTCATTCGCACGATCCTCTACATGCGCCTGGCTGATAAGTTTTGGTCCACGCGGCCAGGGGCGCTCTCAGCCTGGAAAGTGGCCGAGTACTTTACCGAGCATCTGGGCAAGTCGATTGGTTGGTTGCCACCGGAAGAATATATGGCTGATCTGGACGAGCCAGAGGAGGAGCCAGCAATGATTAAGCGGGCCATCAATCAGGTCAATACACCGACGCCACAAGAAACGAGGCCCGCACCACCACAACCGATCACCATTGAGGTCGAGCCGACACCGGAAGAGCAGGAATGCTGCAATCTGGGCATTGCCACACGCTATGCTCCGGCCCTCCGGCGGTTGGCCGCGCATGGCTACTATGTCGGTCGCTACCCAGCGCCGGACAATCGCTATGCGCTGCTTGATGCTGGCGATTGCGTCGTGCTTGGACATGAATACATTGAACCGCGAGATTTATGGATGCTGGCGGCCTCCGTTGGTCGCCGCGCCTCATAAGAAAGGTACAGGGGATTGATGAAACAAGAGGACAAAGCAGAGATTTTCAACCAGATCAACCAATTGCATAGGCAATTGGTAGAGATTGGGATTGCACCAGGGAGCATCGGACAGGTGATGCTCTTTATGGAGAAATATGCCGCCCTGCAAACCAAACTGACGATTTATCGCCAGGAGCAATTTCATGAGGATGCGCACGACCTGAATTATCGCGTCAGTATGGCCGCGCGTGGTGAGAAAGATGATGAAGCTGCCAAATACTTACGAGAATTTGCGGAGCATATCGCAAATCATGCTACTATAGCGGAAAACGGTGATATTGCAGGATTGGTGGATACCATCCCGACCCTGAGCGAGTATCAGTTGCAATTGGCGAAAGATACTGCTGAATCTAAACAAATTGAAGTCGAGTAGTGCGTCAAAAAGCTGGCCTGGTGAGTAGTACTCTGCCAGGCCACGTACTCAGTCCTGATAAACGTTTCAGGATGATACTGATAATTCTATCATCTATGAAAGGACATTAACACTATGTTTGGAATTGAGAAAGCAACCCAGGGAGCGCGTCGGCATCATGGTAAGGCATTTTATATCGTTGGCGCGTTTGCGTTTGCCATTGAACTCATGCTCGGTATCAATGTCGCCTTTTTGGTCGATCAATCACTCTCGATAGTGACGCGCAACATGCTGGACGGCACGTTTCTCGCCCCGATGGCAGCCATGGTTGCGCTGGTCGTCGCACTCGCTATCGGCTTTCTCTTCGTGTTCGGTGGTATGTGGGCCTTTGCAGGCTTTCTCGATAGCCTGGATGATGCCCGTGCGTATGCGGATGCCTATGCAACGTGGGCGTGGCCGACGAAGCTGGTCTGGCTGGCACTGGCAGCGGTGATGGCCCTCGACTACACCACGCTACTCTACAGGGCCGCCTACTTTGCCGAGAAAGGCGCAACGGCCCTATTCTTGTTTTTCTTTATCCTCATTCTCATGCCGCCCATCCTGGGGTGTTTGCTCCACGTATTAGAGTACACACCGCGTGATCGGCGGCTCGTCAAGGTGGAGCGCGACATCGAGCAGCTT
>JAJZEJ010000630.1 GCA_021828635.1 Chloroflexota bacterium | reverse complement strand
ATATACCAATGGCATCGAGCATAATGGTCCAGTCGGTTATGAAGCTTCCCAATGTCAGAGGACTGCCTCCGCTACCTATCAAAACCCAGATGACGAAAGCCAGGAATATCGGCAGTGCTTTCATGCGCTTGAATGCTTCTTTGGTTGGGAAAATAAAGAGCAATATGAGTGTTGGTATGGTCAGACCAGAAAGCAAGTGGTCGCCGCTGAAAGCGAGCAAGTTTGAACCGATAAAGGCATTGAGTAGTACCCAGATAATCAGCAGGAAATAGCGGTAGCGGAAAAACGCCAGCAAGACAACGAGGCCGAGGGCGATGCTGAGCGTGTACTTTATGCTCAAAACGGCACCAATGATACCGCCGATAAATACGAGAGCGATGATGATGCCGCGAATGATCGCTCTGCGCAAGTTATAAGGAAATCGCATATCAGAGAAATTCTCATTCTTCCAGATGAGCCAGTTGATATAGTACTGGCCCAGACCAATACGCCAGAGAACTTTCATCACCTCGCGTGGTGGCCTCAACATATAAAGCTTCCCTATTGAAGCACGCAAGGTGAAGAGTAGGATGAACATCGTGCAACAGTAAACGGCTGAAGTTGACAGTGCGATGCCGAAGCTCTGCCAGTAGTGCGCGAAGATGTAGTCAAAGAGGGCATTGGCGCAGACACTGAAACCAGTGATATACATCAATACCTTTGTTTTTCCTAGCGCACTGAAGGCACGAGCAACAATGAAGCCAATAGCCATCGGCGTTAAACCGATGGCGAAACCGACAAACGTCGTCGCTATAAGATTAGCCTGTTCGTCTGTGAGGTTCCCATGCCGGAAAATGATGTAGACGATGGGATGCGCCAATAAAATCATGAAGGCACTTAATGCCAGTGTCCCAATGCTAACAGCCCAGACATATAAGCGCAGTGTTTCTTTGAATGCCTTCATGTTTTTGGCGGCTGCCTGGCTGGCGAGATAAGGCAGGGCAGCGCGTCCGACTGAGGAGAAAATCACCCCTGTTGGTACGCCAATCAGGCTGAGCGCCCGATTAAGCGCGTAGATGCTGCCTGGATGGAGTGGCGAAGCGAAGATCTGATCGACGAGAGGGCTAGCCTGACTGATTAATGCGCCGATAATTGCGGGCCATGCAACCCGCATGATCGTTCTTAACTCTGGACTGCCCAGGTCTAGCACTGGTCTATAGACGATTTTGGCTTTATGGGCGCGAAAGAAAATCACTCCGAGCTGAAGTATTTCGCCGAGCAGCATACCTATAGCAAGAACATAAAGCCCCGCTGACGTTTTGCCCAGGATAATCACCAGTGTCATAGTGGTCAGAGGTCCCAGCACACCTGCGTAAGCTGGCCAGCCGAACTGCCCGGTTGCATTGAGGAGACATTCCATGAAGCTGTTAATGGCCATGAAAATAAGTACCGGAAAGACGAATGGAGCCAGCGCAAAGGCGATATTATGTGTGGTAAGTGGCAGACCGGGCGCTAAAACCGCGATGAATTGGTTGCGGAAAACGAACATAAACCCAACAAAAGCAATCAGACAGATTGCTAACAGGTTGAGCAATGTGCTAAACAGGCGAGAAGCTTTATCTCGACCATCACGGGTGCGTACACGTGTATAGACAGGAATTACCGAGGCTTCTAGACCGCTAGAGAGTAAATCAGACAGCGTTGAAGGTACAGATTGCGCAACAGAATAGGCATCCATTGATGCGCCTCCGCCATAGCGTGCGGCAACCACAATCTGGTTAAACATGCCCATGATACGAATAAGCAGATTGGCGGAGGCTAGACTGATCAATGCACGAAAGATATATTTATTCGCCGATTTTAGACGGATTGCAGCCATGCGTGCTGTAGTTGTACTTAGTGGCTGGCTGGTACCGCTATCTAATGGCTGAGACATCGTTATATACCGTTTTCTCTATCAACAAAAAAATTTGAGGAACAGTCAAAATGTTATAGGCGAATAATTTTTCCATCATGAAAACTTTTGGTCATGTTACGTGTATCGACGATACAGCGTGCTTCACGGACAATCGTGGCCGTCTCATAGTACCGATGGTTGGTAACAATGACCACGCAATCCGCGCTTTGCAAGAGGGCGTCGTTTAATGGTTGCGTATGCAACTTCTGGTTGCCCAATGTCACCGAGGAAACGTAATCGTCGTTATATAGCACGTTAGCCTTACGGTTGAGCAGTAACTGAATAATATCTAGTGCCGGTGACTCGCGTACATCGCTAACGTCAGGTTTGTAGGCCACACCCAGGATCAGAATAGTTGAGCCATTCAAACTGCGCCTCTGCTCGTTGAGTGCCTCACTGATCTTGTTGACTACATAGAGTGGCATACTACTGTTGACCTCAGAAGCCAATTCAATGAAGCGAGCTGTGTAGTCGAGCGTTTTCAGCTTCCAGGAGAGATAGTGTGGGTCTACTGGAATACAATGGCCCCCTAATCCTGGCCCTGGCAAAAAGCGCATGAAGCCAAATGGTTTGGTGGCAGCCGCATCAATCACTTCCCAGACGTTGATATTCAGTTTCTCGCACATGATGGCGATTTCATTGACAAGTCCGATATTGACGGCGCGAAATGTATTCTCTAGCAGTTTTGTCATTTCGGCGACACGCGCTGATGAAACAGGTATGACGGTCTCAATGGCTGCGCTATAATACGCTTGTGCCAGCTCGGTGCAACTGGTAGTGATGCCACCGACGATTTTGGGTGTGTTGTGTGTCCCAAATTGTGGGTTGCCTGGGTCGATACGCTCCGGCGAGAAGGCCAGAAAAACGTCTTTGCCAACCTTCAAACCTGTGGATTCCATCTCAGGTTGCACAACCTCTTCAGTAGTGCCGGGATAGGTCGTACTCTCTAAAATGATGAGTTGTCCCGCGTGCAGATGAGCGCGTACCTGGCGTGCTGCGGAGAGTACATAGGAGATATCTGGGTCGCGTGTCTTGCGCAACGGTGTTGGTACGCAGATGCTTACAGCGTCAATATCGTCAAGCGCGGCAAAGTCCGTTGTGAAATGCAACCGCTGGGTTCGTAGCAGTGCCTGAAGCGCATCACTTGTAATATCAGAAATATAGCTTTCGCCGCTATTCGCGGCATCTACTTTACGCTGGTCGATATCGATGCCTGTCACCTGGAAACCGGCTTCCGCGAAAGCAGCAGCAAGCGGTAAGCCCACGTAGCCAAGCCCGATAACGCCAACACGTAATGCCTGCGTTGCGATTTTTTCTAAAAGAATATCCTTCATCGTATTGCTCATCATATTCCCATCTACATTCAGCCAGGAAGAGGAGAATTTCGCGTCA
>JAJZEJ010000674.1 GCA_021828635.1 Chloroflexota bacterium | reverse complement strand
TGCCGCGTACCTTGCTCAAGCCTATGGTGATGCGTTCCTGGACCTGGACATGTCTTTTGTGCGGCAGCTAGATCGCTCGAAGTGGCATGTGTTGTCTCAGATGATGGCACGCAAGCTCAATAGTCCGCCCACATCAAGCATGGGGCGCTTATTTGATGCCGTGGCCGCTCTGCTCGGCTTACCCACAGGAGTAGCACAGGGCGCACTGCTCTATGAAGGGCAAGCAGCTATCGAGCTAGAGGTTCAGGCTAACAACGCTGCGTCAACACCAACGACGGCGTATCCTTTCACGATTGAGGGCCAATCACCCGCGATAATAGATGTAACACCGCTGATTTGTGCGATTGTCCATGATATTCAGCAAGGAATCGCGGTTCCGCAGATTGCCTTGCGCTTCCATTACTCCATCGCTGAGCTATTAGCGGTTGCCTGTGATAGGCTACGGCAGCAAACAGGCTTACAGATTGTTGCGCTCAGTGGAGGGGTTTTCCAGAACCAACTGCTACTCGCACACTTACAAACGCGCCTGGAAGCGATGGCCTTCCAGGTGTATAGCAATCGCCGTGTGCCACCAAACGATGGCGGTCTCAGTCTCGGTCAAATAGCGATTGGGGCCGCACGACTACCAATGTTGCAATGAAACCGTAGGGGCATGATGAGAGAATGAAGGAGAAAGAGCATGTGTCTTGGCATTCCTGGTCAGGTTTTAGAGATTGTGGATGATACCAATTCGATTGCGAAAGTCATTGTCTCCGGTGTGAAACGCAACGTCAGCGTTGCGCTGGTGCGCCCCGAAGGGATCGGGCCTGGCGATTGGGTTTTGATACACGTTGGTTTTGCCATGAGCAAGATCGATGAGAACGAGGCGCAAGAGACATTGAAGGTGTTGCACATGATGGGCAATATCTTTACTGATGAGTTACAAATGCTCCACGAGAGCCAAATAGAGTAGGGACCGATTGATCGCGTCCGACCTGGTGTTCGTGTCGCACGCACGGGTCAACATCGTTTGGAATCGCATCTATCCACGCTAATCACACGAAGAACGGGACGGACGCGATCAATCGGTCCCTACAGAAGGACGAGGAATTTTCATGATGCCAGCGATGAAGCAACCCGATTTGATGGCAGTGGTGACAGCGCGTTTCGCACTCAGTATGTCCGTGCCGGAGGAGTTTTTCGCGGTGGAGGCGGGGCGTATCGCCGAGGCATGCTGGGCAATGGCGCGGCGTTTCCATCAAGGAGGACGCCTGCTCGCCTTTGGCAACGGAGCCTGGGCCACCGATGCTCAGCATGTCGCAGTCGAGTTCGTGCATCCCGTGATCGTCGGCAAGCGTGCGCTACCGGCGTTGGCCTTGACCAATGATAGCGCCACCATCAGTGGTTTGATGTCCAGAGCCGACGGCACACAAGCATTTGCACGTCAACTGCACGTACTGGCCCGCCCGCAGGATATAGCAATGGGCTTCTCGCCTGATGGTCACTGCCCAAACGTGGGGATCGCTTTAGCAACCGCACGCCAGATGGGTTTGCTCACATTAGGGCTGCTTGGCGGCGATGGCGGTCTTATTCAGCAAGAGCAGCCCGATTATTGTTTCATTGTGCCATCACGCGATCCACTGGTAATACAGGAGACACACGAAACGCTTTATCATGTCCTATGGGAACTGGTACACGTGTACTTTGAGCATGAAGGGTTACTCTCATGAACGAGACACATGAAATACATCATACTAGCCTTTTACAACCTATTTTGAACAATGCTTTCTCTTGCACGCCCGATGCACATGGACATTGCATCACATGTTCTGATGAGGCGTTGCCATTCACAGTCGTGCGCGTTGACGCGGAACATGGGTTAGCCGAGGTGGTAATTGACGAGACTGGAGAGACGACGGAGGAGATTGATATTACGTTGGTCGATACGGTGGTTACAGGCAGTGTTGTGTTAGTACATGGCGGCGTGGCGATTGCCCTATTGAGCGAGTGAGCAGAACGATGCATGACGAACAAGGCTCCGAGTACGACCGGCTCTTTTATCCTTTCTTATTTGAAGGAGGCAAAGCCAGTATCGAGGAGGTGCTGACTCAGGTGCGCCATTCGACTATCGAGAAATGCCACGAGGTGATCGCTCTGCGCCACGCGACACTTGAGCAAGCTGGTGAACAGATCGTGGCGGCAGGTCAGGCAATGGCACGCGCCTTTATGAGCGGCGCAACATTATTTGCCTTTGGCAACGGCGGTAGCACCACAGACGCGCAAGACATGGTAACAGAGCTACTCAACCCGCCCTTTGCTCACTGGTCGCCACTCCCTGCAATTGCCTTGACCAACGATATCTCAGTTGTGACCGCCATCGGCAACGATGTTGGTTTCGACAACATCTTCTTGCGCCAAATCATCGCTTTTGGGCGCAAAGGTGACATCGCATTGGGTATCTCAACCAGTGGCAATTCGGCGAACGTGCTGGCCGCGTTGCAACAGGCCCGCAAACAGGGTCTACTGACGATTGGACTCGCCGGTTACGATGGCGGAAAGATGCTGCAATCGCAGGCGGTCGATATCTGCATTAACGTATCAAGCGATCACATCCCACGCATCCAAGAAGCCCAGGCTACCGTCTATCACGCTCTGTTAGAAGTTATTCATACCATTATCAGGAAGCAATGATGCAGAGAGTTATGGTGTAGAGACCAATTCATCATGTCTGTTTTGCCCGTCACGCCGTAACACAGGCACAATACATCGGTCCTTACACAAGCTTTATAAAGAGGGAGAAGGCAGAGATGAGCATGAAATTTGTTGACGAGTACCGCGACCCTGACTTGGCGAAGAGCATCTCCGGCGAAATTGCCAAATTGAGTGGCGATCAACCGCTCAAATTTATGGAGGTTTGTGGAGGCCATACGCACACCATCTACAAACACGGCATTGAGGACGTGCTACCGCGCAACATTGATCTGATTCATGGGCCGGGCTGTCCCGTTTGCGTGCTACCAATGGGGCGCATCGATGATGCGATTGCCATTGCGCGTACCGAGGGCGTCATCTTCACCACCTTTGGCGATATGATGCGCGTTCCTGGCTCACATGGTAGCTTGCTGGATGCTAAAGCCGAGGGTGCGGATGTGCGTTTCGTCTACTCGCCGCTCGATGCCTACAAGCTGGCCCGTCAGAATCCAGACAAACAGGTGGTCTTCTTTGCCATTGGTTTTGAGACGACCGCGCCTTCAACGGCGGTGACGCTGCTACGAGCGAAGGCCGAAGGTATCAAGAATTTCTCGGTGTTCTGCAACCATGTCACCATCATTCCTGCTATGAAAGCCATTCTT
>JAJZEJ010000152.1 GCA_021828635.1 Chloroflexota bacterium | reverse complement strand
AAAAGTTGGCACAAAGCCAAAATAATAGCTGCTACCCCCTTCAAGATTGCCATACTGTGCGGTCAGCTTCCCCTGCAAATTTGATAGACGCTGACTTAAATCCCCCACCTGATTGATGGTGACATGCGTTGAGTTAATCTTATAGGTGCGTGTCAACGAAAAAGATGATACGGCCTCACTAAAGATAGCGTTCTGATGAATGGAACTTGCGGCTTGATCTACCATGCTTATGTATGGCTCGCCAGGAGCAAGGAAGGTGTAGTAAGGAATCTTGGTCAATGAATCTGGCACGGCAAACTCGCTTGGGTTGAAGTCGTTGCCGTGCCAGTAGCCGATCTGCTGAGCAGGCACATGGAAGAAACCCACGACATGGACTGGAATAGTCAGCGCCTTCAATGTGAAGTCACCCGTGTTTTCGGAGAAATATGCGGCGTTGGTAGCATAATACTCTACAAGGCTGAAGGCAGTCCCAACATGCAGACCCAGCGCGGTGGCTGTCTGTGGTGTGACCAGTATATCCAGTCCGCTACCACTTGCTTGCGGGAACTGTCCTTGTAGCAGTTGAATATGGGGCTTGATATCCAGTGTGCTTGTGCTGAGTAGCGTCAACTGATATTGTGATGGCGGCACAAGAGCTTTTGGAGCCGCAATGCTGACATCTGAACTGATCTGGAGCGTGCTGCTTGGAGCCAGAAAGTTGCCCATGCTTTGTTGAAAAATAGAAGTAGTTTGCTGCTCTTGAGCCTGGATAACCTGTGATGATAGCCCTTGTGATTGTATCGTAACGTTGATCGCGTTACTGGTCGGGCTGGCATCCAGAATAGTATGCAGACCGGCAGTCTCTGTGACCTGGGCAAAGAGTGGTACGGCGCAGGCAACCATAACGGCGGCCAGCGTACCGAGCAACGTGATGAGCAAGAGAAACCAAGTGCGGCGCAATCGCCAGGAGGCCAGAGTGACAACCGAGAATGCCAGTGGCTGGCGCGTGTGCTGTGCAGGCGATGGCCCCACTTTGGCGGAATGGGCCATAGAAAACCTCTTCTCTACAATATCATAAGATATTCTAATGCATAAACAGAACTTTGGCAAGGAAAATGATGGCTATGTGGTCATACAGAGATGAGTCTACTGCATATACGTCTGCTAGTGGCAGAGTATCACAATATATTTCATAGAACAAAAAATGCAGAGGGCATATGAATCGCATGCGGTTCATATGCCCTCTGCATTTTTTGTTCTATCTGATCTACATCAGGCTTTGAGGACGACTTTAATGCATTCATTCTCTTTATGCTTGAAGATGTCGTAGCCGAGGGGCGCGTCTTCGAGGGACATACGATGGGTGATGATGAAGGATGGGTCGATCTCGCCTTTGACAACACGGTCGAGCAACGGTTGCAGGTAGCGTTGCACGTGTGTCTGGCCCATTTTGAAGGTTAACCCTTTGGCAAAGGCGGCACCGAGCGGAAATTTGTCGATGACGCCGCCGTAGACACCGGGGATAGAGATGGTGCCACCCTTGCGGCAGGCTTGAATGGCCTGACGTAACACGTGTGGGCGATCAGTTCCCAGGTGTGTCTTCTGTTTCACGGTATCCAGCGCGGCCAGCATATCTGTACCATGTGCTTCCATGCCGACGGCATCAATGCAGGCATCGGGTCCACGTCCGCCGGTCATCTGCTTGAGTTCCTCCACGACATCCAGCCCCAGTACGTTGAGAACCTCCGCGTTGCTCTGGCTCTGCGCCAGTTTCAGGCGTTCTGGCACTCTGTCCAGCGCGATCACACGCTCCGCACCTAGCAAGAAGGCACACTTGATAGCCAGTTGGCCGACGGGACCGCAACCCCAGATCGCCACAACATCCCCCGGCTGAATGTTACAGTTATCCACCGCCTGATAGGCCGTCGGCAAGATATCTGAGAGGAAAAGAACTTGCTCATCAGTCAGGCCGCTTGGAATCTTGATCGGCCCATAATCAGCGAAAGGGACACGGGCATACTCGGCCTGCCCACCAGCATAACCACCGTAGATATGCGAATAGCCAAACAGGGCCGCGCCGGACTGTCCATACATCTTTTCGGCCAGCCACGCATTGGTATTGGTGTTATCGCACAGAGACCATTGCCCCCGTTGACAATAAGCGCACTGCCCACACGAAATCGTGAAGGGGACGACGGCGCGATCACCCTTCTTGAGTTTCTTGACTTCCGCGCCCACATCGACGACCTCGCCCATAAACTCGTGGCCGAGAATATCACCATGCTCCATCGTTGGAATGTAGCCATCGTAGAGATGCAGGTCAGAGCCACAAATGGCCGTACTTGTAATCTTCACGATAGCATCATGGGAATTGAGAATAACGGGATCGGGAACCGTCTCTACGCGCACAGTATGCACACCTTGCCAGCATACAGCTTTCATTGCTTGTTCTCCTCTTGACTCAAACTGCTTTATGTATCACTTCACTACCAAGACAATACCCTCATCACGCCGTATCATGCCTGATGGTTTCCTGCTCCACTCCTCCGCAATCTTTTTGTGATAGTAGATAAAATTTGGTGAATTTCGCCATTAAAATGAAAGTATTCGCCAAAGTACTTGCAATTTTCAAAATGATATGTTATTATTGCCATGTGGTTGATGAGAAGTGACAAATAAAAAGCAAAAAACTATAGAAGAGAGAAAAAGATAGAGAGAGCGTGACTCATGTCATGCCCGTTGAGGAAGGAGACCACGATGGGACCACATCTGTTTGTACACGAGACGTTACTGGCCGAGCGTCGGCAGGCATTATTACACGAACGGGAGCAGCAGCATCTGGCACATCAAATGTGTCCTGATGGAGATGGCATAGGTGGCGATGTGCGCCATACCATCGCATTGTTAGGTCACGGCCTGGTTGCACTGGGAACGCGCCTGCAACGTGTTGAGCCTGTTTTGTATAGCAATTCGATTGCCCGCAGGGCAACTGTGCCATTGAGATAATTATAAAGGAGAAATGCATGTATCCATTGATTACCAGAGACCCGGTGAGTGGCGAGGAGTTGATTGTGACGCGCCTGGAATGCCCGGAGAGCGGTATTGTGATCGAGGGCCGTTTCAGCCTGGGCTGGATTGGCCGTTTGACCCGTGAGCAGCTTGACTTTGTGGAGTTGATGGTCAAGTATCGTGGCAATATCCAGAAGTTGGCGGCTGAACTCGATGTCGCCTATAACACAGCGCGTAGCCGCCTGGATGAGATTGTCACGGCGCTGGGCGGCACTCCGGAAAATGATGGGCGCGTTGACCGACGTGTGGTATTGGACCGGCTAGCCTCGAAGGAGATCGGCGTGGACGACGC
>JAJZEJ010000145.1 GCA_021828635.1 Chloroflexota bacterium | reverse complement strand
TCCATGTACTGTTCCAAGCGGGTATACATGAAATGTGTGCTGCCTGGGATCGAAACGCCCGATATAATTGGCGAACTGCTCGGAGAACCAGATATTGCCCTGGCTGTCAATCAGTGTTGCCATGATGCCATAGTCTCCCTGGGGCAGGTGCCAGCTTGTCACCGCTCCCGTCTGCGCATTGAGGCGTCCCAGGCTATTGGTATTCATTTCTCCGATCCAGACATTCCCTTGTTGGTCCACTGCTGGCTGCATCAAACCTACATTCGATGTTGCAAAGGTGTAAAGATGCCGATGCGCGTTTTGTACTGTTATGGAGAAAGATGGAGCAGGAGTAAGGTGAACCTGTCCATAGCGTACCGGTAGTACGTGCGCGGTGGCAGAAGATCCAACAGGTGCTATGGAGCGACTTCCACAGCCGATCAACACCAGGAACAATGTGCTGGCGATCAAGGACGCAATGATGTGGCGGGCTGGCGAATGGCGCTGATATGGCCTATCCCCTGCCTGAGCAAGCATTTTGTGGCTTACGTGTATTCTATACATATATCCCGCACTCCTTTTTAGTCTGTTGCGACTATACGTGGCGAGTATCACAAATCACTCACACCGCTCACTTGGAATATCACATCCAGATCACAACCGCTTCACCACTCCACGCTGTATTTGTGATAGATGTGTGATGGACTCGCGCGGCATTGTGACAGGATTGTAATACCTGAGTGGTAAGGTCTATACATTAGTACACAGGGTATGGAATGGGCTATAAAGGAGTTTGCAATGCAGCATTCTGATTCTCATCCCTGGCATATTTCGGAGCGAGATTTTCCCGCGTCTGGCTCCCTCGAAGAGCAGCTACGTTTCTTGCTGGGATATGCCATTTTAGCGCCATCAAAACATAATACTCAGCCCTGGCTTTTTCATGTAGACACAAATATTGTTGAGTTGCACGCTGACCGCTCAAGAGTTCTCTCTGTCGCCGATGCGCAGGGACGTGAGATGATTATGAGTTGCGGGGCCGCGCTGGCAAACCTTCAAGTTGCGTTGCGCTACTTTGGCTTTTTCTGGACGATGGAATTACCCTCTCATCTCGGTACTCATAATCTGTTAGCGCGTCTGACTGTCGAACGATCAAGCGATGAACCAACAGGGGAAGAGCGCAGAGTGTTTTTTGCGATGATGCAGCGGCGCACAAATCGCCAAGCATTTCAACAGCGTGCCGTATCTGTGGCTCTACTGAATGGTTTGGAGGTAGTAGCGCGTGAATCCGGCGCATCGTTATACGTTGTGCAAGATGAAGATGTGCATGTTGAACTTGCGAACCTGATTCTCAGTGCCGATCACGCGCTGTGGGCCGATCAGCACTATCGTCGGGAACTAATGCAGTGGGTTCACAGCGATGATAGTCCTCGCCTCGATGGTATTCCGACCTCGGCGCTGGGCCATGACGACACGGCGGCCTATCTCGGTCAGCATTATCTGCGTACCCTGGTAGAGAACGCGGATAGGATGAAAGAGGAAGGAGATGCGTTCAAACCGCCGGTTCTCGCGGTGCTTTCGACCATCGCTGATACCTGGTTTGACTGGCTTACCGCTGGCATAGCGTTGGAGAACATCCTACTTCATGCGCGTATCGTCGGTCTCTGGGCTTCTTTCTTTAGCCAGCCAACGGAGGTACCCGCGTTCCGCCAGGCGTTGCGCCGTGCGCTGGAGCAGACGGAGTATCCGCAGATTGTTTTGCGCCTGGGCTATGCCGCTCGTGTCCAACCGACGCCGCGTCGTGGGGTTGATGATGTGCTGACATAGTGTCTTGGAGAAGAAAAAACGTGTTCTCAGAGGGTAGGTAGTGGTCAATGCGCTGGTTGCGTTGCCGACAGAGCGACAGATACCGGTTGTACAGACTCATGCCTCAGTGGTTCTCTTCACGCAAGGCAGCGCATGCTAGCGAGACAGAGAAGGTTGAGCCTTGACTTTCAATTGATTCAAACCAGATACGTCCACCCAGACGCTCGATCAGTTCACGACACAGGTAGAGACCCAGGCCAGTACCGCCGATGCCGAGTTGTTGGGCATTGTCTGCACGCATAAAACGCCCGAAGATACGGGCTTGCTGTTGCGCCGGAATGCCGATGCCGTGATCGTGAATGCTCAGCACCACACGATTTGTCGTCTGCTCTTCCGCGATATGTACCTCTATGGGTCCACCATCAGGACTATACTTCACGGCGTTATTCAGCAGATTGGTCAGCACCTGTTCCATGCGCCGCGCGTCAACAAAGACGACCTGCGGCTGATCGGGACCAGTAAATACAAATGTATGCTGAGGCGCGGTCATTTGCAGGCGAGTAAGCACGCGCTGTGTCAACGAGATCAGGTCGGTCGGCTCGATGTGGAATGCCAGACTTCCGGCTTGCAGGTGCGTAACATCGAGCAGATCGTCAGTCAGTTCGGCCAGGCGCGTCGTGGCCTGATCAATGCTTTGCAGTGACTCTATTTGCCACTCGGCTAACGTTGGTCCATGCCCACGCGCTGTCTGTACCAGTAATGTCTGCGCATACCCCTTCAAGATCGCTAGTGGATTGCGCAATTCGTGTGCCGCAATGCCAATAAACTCGTCTTTGAGTTGCTCAGCCTCTTTGAGTGCGGTGACATCTTGATGCACAACAATAGCGGCAGGCTCATGCTCGTCTGTGTTATGTTGTTCGGTGTTCAGCGAAATATTCAGATCGTGCGCACTGAGCGCGACCGCGTTGACCAGCGCCGGAAGTGTGGTCCCGTCGGGATGGCGAATAATCTCTTGATGCTGTCGTACCGTCTCGCCTTTTTGTACGGCACGGTAGGTGGCGAGAGCCTCTTTAGCCAGTGGCCTGCCATCGATGCCAAAGATGCGAATACCTTTTGTCTGGAGAAAAGTATGCATCGGCATTCCTTCCGGCCATTTCGCTCCCCACACTGCCTCCACTGCACGATTCGCCAACACTAACTGTGCCTCTTGCCCACGCACCAGATAGACGCTCCCCGGCAATTCTTCCAGTACCAATTGCAGTAGAGCGCGACGTGCCTCCGTCTCAGCATGCATGCGACGTTCAATCAGCAGGCGGCGTGCCTCGGTCACGTCGTGCCAGACGATGACCGCTCCCAAGATCGTGTTTCCTGGCATGGCCTGTGCTTTATCGTCATTCTTCAGACGAGAGAAGGTGCTACCAGTGTGATACAACGGCGAGGCGTTGATGACATACTGCTGTTCAGCCACCTGTGCCTCGCCCACTTGTAGTGTGGTACCTTGCGCAGCATCCATCCATAAAAGCTGTTTGACTGGTTCAACGAGTAGCCGTGTCAACGTCTGTTG
>JAJZEJ010000096.1 GCA_021828635.1 Chloroflexota bacterium | reverse complement strand
CCGATGGTAAAGGATGTTTGCGGTGCGCGGTGCGCATTGAGGCCAAAGAGCTTATAGAGTGGCACACCGAGAATCTTGCCGACAAGATCATAGAACGCCATGTCAATCGCTGCTTTAGCCGCTGGATTGAGGCCAACGAGATGATCGAGTCGCTCAAACGTCTCTTCCAGCGCGAAAGGATCGTCGCCCAGGTGATCGGCGAAAAGCTTGAGACAGGCTACAGCGCCCTCCGGCGTCTCGCCATAATATTCGGTTGGCGAAGCTTCGCCCAATCCAACCAGCCCAGGATACAACTCGTGTCGAAGCTCCACAACAACGTTGGGCGAGACGTTCTGCACGCCACGCGCAATGCGAAACGGGGTGGTCAGTTTGAGATCAATCGGTTTAATCGTCAGATGCATCGTATCATCCTCTCTATACATTCTTATTCGTAGCGCAATACCTCCAATGGACGCACGTGAACGGCCTTCCAGGAGACGAGCAGAGCCATCAGCATCGTGAGCAAAGCGGTCGCGGCAATCATCAGCACGAGGAGCCAGGGGCCGACACCAAGTTGAAGTTGGAAGACGAAGCGGCTCAGTGCGGTGATTGCTCCTGCCACCAGCAGCATAGCGACCAGTGAGCCAAGCAGCCCAATCAGGCCGTTCTCGATCAGCACCGTCGCCAGTACAGAGCGGCTGGTATAGCCAACCGCTTTGAGGATACCGATCTCGCGTTGCCGTTCCAACATTGCCAGCGCCACGGCATTGGCGATAATCACAAAACCCGCGATCATGGCTAGAGAAGCTAGTGTGGTCAGCATGATAATCACATTTGCCAGCACCTGATTGATAATACCAGCAATATCGACCACGCTAATTACAAAGGCATTGGGTACTACCTTGCTGATTTGGCGCTTAAACGTCGGTATCTGGTCGGGATTGACCTTGAGCGAGAAGACATCCAGGATGCGCCCATTGCCCAGTTGCTCTGTCACCTGCTGATCGGCCAGAATCGAGGCGAAGTTGAAGTTCTTTGTGGGATCGGAGTCGCTGTAAAAGCCCACAACAGTCAGTTGCCGCGTAACTTTGCCATCCGCGCTCTGCACAATAATGGTATCGCCGAGATGCAAAGCCAGTGGATACTGCTCCAACCTCGCGTTCACCAGCACATTATTCGTTCCCGCATCAGAAGCACGTAAATCGCGCCCACTATTCATCACGAGATTTGGAATGTTATCCCCACCTTGCGCCAGCGCGAAGCCTTCAATATCGCTAATATCGCTCAGCACGCCGCGTTTGGTTAATACCGAATTGTTGCCAACATGCTGCAAAACAGTATTGATATCCTTACCGGCTACGAAGAGCGGATAAATCTGCTGCACCACAGGATTAACAATGGTTTTGCTGCTATCAATGCCAGGAAGATGCGTCAGTTGCGTCTGCACCGTCTTTACTTGCGTCGGCTGCACAACCACAAAGACATTGCGTGTAAAAAGCGCGTTAAGTGTGCTGTTAATCGTGTTCTCGATGCCTTGCCCAAGCACCAGCACCAACCCGATGGCGAAAACGCCGACAAAGAGCGCCGTTAGTGTAGTGGTCGAGCGCACACGCTGGCGGCCCAGGTTGCGATACGCCAGCATAACCGGCGTTTTCCAGCCCCGTGGCAGAAACATCACGATGCAATTGACCAGTGTGGCAAGCGTATAGACCAGCGCACTGGCAACCAGAATAATACCCACGCCGCCCAGCACTATTAATACACAGAGACCCAGCGTTGACTGCCCATGCCGTATCGCAAGTTCGCGTAAAAAGTTGCCTAGCCAGCTTAGTCCTACAAAGGCGAGCATAGCAAGGGCGACAGAGACCAATGCAATCAGCAGCCAGAGCAACATACGCGGGCGTGGACGTTCGTAGACGGGCAATTTCGAGATCGCCAGAATCAGCAGGCTCAGGCCGAGAGCGAGTATGACAATCGCTAAGGCACCGCCATAAACCGCTAACAATGCCGTCTGCGCATCTTGCAGAATAGTCGTTGCCAGTCCTACAAACAACAACGAAAGCAGCACAAGCAATATCAAAGTGGTGATACGTGACGATGCGCTTGCGCCCTCGTTACTATCACGCAAAACGGCCAATGGACGCACCTGACTGGCCTGCACTATCGGCAAAAGGCCAAAGATCAGCGCCGTGGCGATGCCAATCAGCAGACCGGAGCTAATCGTAGTGGAGTCCAGCACTATCGGCAAATTGAGTTGAAAAGCCTGCCCCACGACTGCACGCACAATATAGCTGGCGGCAATGCCCAGAACAGTGCCGACAATGCCGCCAATGATACCTAATAAAGCGGCTTCCAGACCGAAGAGCGCATAGAGATCTCCGCGCCGGTAGCCAGTCGTCTTGAGCATAGCAATTTCAATCTGGCGGCGTCTCAGCAGCACCTGCATGGTATTGATAATGCCGATACCGCCGATAAAGAGTGCTAGTAACCCCACAATGCGTAAGAACAACTGTATCTGTTGCACCTGTTGCTGGCGTTGCTTGAGCAAATCCTGTGCTGTGATAACCTGCACACCCTGAAAATGCTGTGATAACTGGTTTTTGGCGGCTTGAAGATGAGCGGAGGGAACTGTGATATAGACGGTATCGTACTCGCCGAGAGCATCAACACCTTTGATGCCATCGAGTTCCGCAAAAGCTGTTTGCGCAATCAACACCTGCGGCCCATTGTACGCGCCGCTCTCCTGAAATTCCGCAACCACGGTGATCGGGATAATGCGGCCATCCAACAGCTTGACCTTGTAAGAGCTACCGATATGCGCGTGCAGTGCCTGAAAAACCGATGCACTCATCGCCACATCATGCTCATGCACAAGCGACTGCACTTGCAAATTGCGGGTCGGATCCAGAAAAGAAGGCTGGCCGACCAGTGGAAAATTCGCCGAAACAGCCACCAAATCGAAATTCACTGGTCCGCCGGTGGCTTGCGCGACATTGCCGCCCGCCGTATACGAGGTAGCATAGGCTGAAATCAGCCCTTGCTGCTGCAATTTGCTAATATAGCTAATATCGTTGGGGCGCAATGGCACCAGACTGGCGTTCAAGCGAATATCGCCGCCATTGGCCGCCACCACATTGCCCGCCAGCGCCTGATTCACGCTCAGCCCCACCAGTTGTAGGGCAACAATCGCCATCACGCCAACGGCCACACAAAAAATAGCCAGCACGGTGCGCTGTCCGCCGCGTCCGAGTGAGCGCGTCGCGTAAGACCAGTAGAGAGCAAGTTTCATTGTAGAATTATATTCCTGGCTTCGTTCGTAGAAGACAACATTGTTACCACATCTTTATCATACCAGAAATTTTTGAAACATGTAGG
>JAJZEJ010000730.1 GCA_021828635.1 Chloroflexota bacterium | reverse complement strand
CTCTGCTCATCGCTCTGTTCCAGCATCTCTACCCCTGGCAATGCACGCAAGAGCATCTGCCGATCTCCCAGGCTATGCCATACCACATCAGGCACTGCCTGTAATGTGTATGTCCCCTCTATATCCATAGCACAACATCCTTCACTCTTGATGAATAATTCCGCATAAGCAGGACTTTATCGCCCGCTCTCTATAAAACGAGATGTACCGCCCCATTATAGGGGAGTCGATAGGTATTGGCAAGGTCACGGAACACAGCATTGCCCAAACACCTGTTTCTATGGTACACTTGCTTCTAAAGTAGAGAATAAAAGGTTTCAGCACTATTCGCGGTTTTATTCTACGAAAAACAAGGTATTTGCTGAAATAGCATGCGAAAATCGCATCAAATATCCGCTGCCTGATTATCTCCAACGATACCAGCGAAAGTGCGCTAGCAGATTAAAAGCAGGCATATCGGGGACTGGGGGGGCGTGATTCATCACGCCCCTACTATGGCTTGATGGTGGCTGGCTGGCTTAATGATGCAGCTTCGCTATGATTGTTGTGATATTGTCGCCCACGCCAATCCACGCCCTTGCCGGTCAACACGCGCCATGCGGATTGACCGAGGATGCCGGTAAAAATGGCTCCGGCTAGAGGGTGGGTCAGCGTGTAGAAGCGGGGAACGCGCAACATGCGGTTGAGCCAGGCACGATAGGCGATGAGCGGCACAAGTTCTAGCGTCGTGACTACCAGACGCTCTTGCGCACTGATAACACCACGCTTGCCTCTACCGCTCAGCAGGGTTAATAGAGGAAGCAGAAAAGGCATGATGGTAATCATGGGCAGGCCGAGAAGTTGTACTGCGACGAAAGCCAGGCCGCCGCGATTGCCCAGATAGGCATTCTTGCGCCAGCCACGCCAGATTTCATCCAGGCTATTATACATATGCACACGCACGAGACCACTACTATCCACAAAACGCAGCTTGAAACCCGTCTGCTTGACGATCCGCGCCAAGTCGCGGTCATCGAGCAAGGTGCCGCGCATATCTGGTCGTGCATAGCCACCAGTGATGGTATAGACAGAGCGACGAATGAGGATATATTGTCCGTTGGCAATGGCAACCTTGCTCTTTGGATCATTAGCTTTTTTAGGTGGATAGAGCATACTGATACCCAGATAGGCCATCGGCATCAGTGTCCTATCCCAGAAGCTCGGTAGCTCCTGCTCAGAGGCCAGCGTGAACAGATCAGCTCCTTCTTGCATAGCCTGAGTGATAGCCGAACGCAGGCAATTGGGCGCGTGCCACGTATCGGCATCGGTGAAAAGCAACCACTCACCCTGCGCCTCCTGCACGCCCATATGGATCGCATGTGGCTTGCCCGCCCAGCCTTCCGGCAGATCACGCAAACGCAACACCCAGAGACGATGCCCATTGGGATGCGTCCGCGCCAATTCATCCAGGATACGCCCCGTCTCATCAGTCGAACCATCATCAACAGCAATCACTTCGTAGTGGGCGTAATCCTGCTCCAATAACGAGCGTACACAGCGTTCGATGTTGCGCTCCTCGTTGCGTGCTGGAACGATGATTGAGACGGTCGGGCCGATAGTTGGTAGCCCACTCTTCGTCTCAGGGAGTGGCTGCACTTGATCTTTTTTATTGGGAGCCGTGCGCCACCAGATAAACAGATAGAAAAAGGCCACACTCAGCGCGTGCGTCCACACAAAAAGTCGCGCCAATATAGACCATCGAGAACGTTGTTGCATTGCCTCACCCACTCGTTTATAGCATATTATGCTGATTTAGATTGTCTAAAATCATAGAGCGGCACAGTACGCACAGGCTGCATTGTAGCACGCCTCAATGACTCTATTCGCCGCACCGTGTCAGGCGTGAAGAGAACATCGCCACATACAGAGCATACTTCAGCAGGTACGTGGTCAATGACAATGATGCGATTGCCCTGGTGAATAGTATGTACTACCTCTCGTTGCTCATACTCACCCATACAATTATCAACAGTACATCTCCTTCTGAGCATGTTGAGTAACTCTAAAAGCTTCTTTTGAAGCCTGCTCTTGCATTCGGGCAAGCTGTATATCCATGCCAGCCACCTCTTAAAATAAGTATGATCATTATAGCATAGTTTCATCCAAACAAATATTATCTCGCCCAATTGACTCAAGATTGCCCTATTGCGGTCGCCCTGTAGCTGATGTACAATTCCATTATTAGTAACGAAACGACTAGACAGCGCATAGATGAGACAACGCTACATGCAGAAACCGGTTTACGCGCTCCTGCTGAGCAGCATAATTGTTCTCGGCACGATGGCAGCGATAACAAGCACACCATCCGCCGTATATGCCCATGCCTCTTCCTCCGCCATTGGCTCAAATCTTATCGCTCAACTACCAATATTGGGCGCTCAGGCTATCTTGCGTGTGGCCTGGGACTGGCTCACGCTGACAGCACTGCTCTTCTGGCTTGGCATCTTAATCACCGAACGCATGGTCATCGCACGCATGGAGCAGGGAACGGCATTACTGGCTGCAACCGAGAAACAATCGCGTTCTCTGCAATGGCTCAGCCTCTCAGCCGTGCTAATCGGCGAATGTGTCTCGCTGATCCTGCGCTTTCTCCGTTATCTACAGACCACCCATAGCGCATTCACCCCTACCCTTGTTGGACAGTTTATCACCACGACCTTCTATAGCCAACTCTGGTGCGTGCGTGCAATTCTGCTGCTCGTTGCGCTGGCCTTGCTGTACTTGACCAATCGTCCACAAGCACAACTAGCACCAGCACAACACGAACAGAAACAAGTTCCGCGTGAGCAAAACGTTACCATTATACGTCGTATCGTCACCGATGCGGTCACAACGCCCAGTTCGCAAGCCCGCATCACACGCGACTTCACGCTCTCACCTCTCTCTACTGGTACGACTGGCCCACTCAAAGCTCCGCACTCTGAAGCAGTCATACCGGTGACGAAGCGCACTCTCAATATACTCTGGTTCGTGTTGGCCGCCATTATCCTGCTAACATTGGCATTAAGTAACGAGGCAGTAACCATCGCGCCTCTGCATATCAGCGCGGTTATTATGACCTGGCTCTACCTGGCGGCGCTCGGTAGCTGGTTCGGCGGTCTGGCTTATACAGCCTACATTCTTTTACCAGTAGCACGACGCGAGAATCTAGCTGAACAGCTTGTGGCCTTTTTACGTCGTCTCAGCGATTTCATCTTGATTGCCATCGCTATCGTCTTCGTTGCTGGCATTATCCTGAGCCACCGATGGTCGAATACAGACAGGAGGTGCAGGGAGAAACTGCCAGATGAACATTTCGGGGCGGCCCTCAGCAGGG
>JAJZEJ010000137.1 GCA_021828635.1 Chloroflexota bacterium | reverse complement strand
CACAGGCGCACCAGGAGCGGTGATTCTCTATCCACTGATCGCATTGGCCTTCTATCCGCACACAACGACTAACGGCGAGCGGAAGCCTCTACTCTCGCGCCTCTGGCTACGCCGCATTCTTGCTGCTTTCTGGGTATTCGCGGCCTTGCTGCAATTACAACCCTACTGGTGGCAGAGTGGGCAGATTTCACAGACAGCCGGTAGTATGCTCAGCCCAGGCACACTAAGCGGGGTAATTGTAGACCCAACGCTGCAATGGTTTGCGCAAGCCAGCGTTAACAGCGAGGTCGCGCTCAACATTCTACTGATCGTCGTTTTCCTGGCGCTCGCTATCGGCATCTTCTTCAGCAAAGAAGAGCATCTGCGTCCCTGGTTGATCGCTTCTATGCTTGTATGCCTGTTCATCTGGTGGTTCGCCGAGGCGCTCGGTATGGTGCTAACCGGTATGGGAACCGATGTCAACACCGGCCCCTTGCTGATTATCATGGCGCTGGCCTCCTGGCTGGTGCTACGCAAAGATGCTCCGCGCTCGACAGATGCATGAGAAACATGTTTATACGTATTCATCCAGTGTGGTGGATATTACTTATCTTTTGCTGTGGTGCGGTCTTAGCCTTCGCGGTCTGCATACCAGAATGTGTTCCGGCTCAGATGCAGACACGGCTCGCACAACCGGTCTCGTCCGATGGCCTGGCACAAGTTATTCTCAAGCTAGCTGACCCGCAGGGCTTGCCCATCGAGGAGGCACAGATCAAGACTCATGCTAGTATGCCGATGATGCCCATGCAGCCTCCATTGGTACACATTACCAGCGTAGGACGAGGTGTCTACCTGGTGCAGCTTCACCTCACGATGGCGGGCCAGTGGTTAATCGCGGTCTCGGCACAAGCAACAGGGTTTAGTGTGCCGAGCAAAACCCTGACAATAGAGGTAAGAAAACAGGGAGACAGAATGGGCAGGGCAACCGCAAGGGATCGCCTTGCCTCCATTGCATTAGCAGGAAATATTTTATGAACAAGAAACATATACTTTTCCCGATTATCTCTCTACTCATGGCACTCTGTGTCCTGTTCCTGAGTAGTTGTGGGACAAACGCTACTACAGCAACATCTGGCAACAACACAAGCAATACGTCCTCGTCGGGGCTGCAAGGTACCGATCTCGGTGCAACGCCCGCTCCGAACTTCCAACTTGTCGATCAAAACGGCAAAGCGGTCTCGCTCAGCCAATTTAAGGGGATGCCGGTCATTTTAACCTTTTTCTACACACACTGCGTTACTCTCTGCCCCTTGCTTGCCCAAAAGATTTATACCTCGCTTAACGAACTAGGACCACAGGCACAGCATATTGGCATCATCGCTATCAGCGCCGATCCCAAAAACGATACACCAGCCAGCGTACTGGCCTTCTCGAAAGCACATGGCCTGGAAGGCTATGCTAACTGGCACTATCTCATGGGTAGTCGTGCGCAACTCACACCCATCTGGCAAGCCTACGGTGTCGCGGGCCTACCGGCCAACGCTACCGTGATGGATGAAAATACTATGACGCATACTTCCGTAATCTACGTGATCGACAGCCAGGGCCGTGAGCGCGTCCTTCTTGATAGTACCCTCACGCCCAACCAGTTGACAAAAGACATGACTGTGTTGCTACATGTGTAGGGACCGATGATGCTTTAACAAAATACACTGGTAATAGGCCGGTGTAGGGACCGATTGATCGCGTCCAATTCGGTGTAGCAAGATTGAGTGATGAGTAAGGTACAAGATAACATGCCGGGCCACCACTCGCGGCTATGGTGGCATCGGCTCTCTCTCTTTGAAAAAGTCATTCTGGCAAACTGCATCACGCTAATCTGTGAGGCGGTCGCTGGATTGTGGGTGACGAGCCACACTTTAGAGTCTCATCACTATCTGATCGATACCAGCTTCCTTGTTCTCACCACCATCGTCACGTTGGTCATCAATATTCTGATTCTGCGTGCCAGTTTTCGGCCTCTCTTTCGCCTACTTACCGCCATGCAGGCAATTAGTCGGGGGCAAACACTAACACGGGTTGTCCCTTCCAATGATCCCGATACTGGTATGCTTGCCGCAAGCTTTAATGTTATGCTCGATCAACTGGAAAAGATGCGTAAAGAGCAGGCATTGCTGATCTTTCAGGCGCAAGAAGAGGAACGCCGCCATATCGCACGTGAACTGCACGACGAGACTAGTCAGACACTGACGGCCCTGCTCATCCACATTGAAGTTATCGGGCAACGCCTGGCAGTTTTGCCGACAACGGTTATCGCGGCAGAAGAACGGAGCCGACTCACTGGTGAACTGGCAACGCTGACGCACATCGCACAACATGCGCTTGATGCCTTGCGCGTGCTAGCTCAACAACTGCGCCCTAGTGTCTTGGATGATCTGGGCCTGGCTTCCGCGCTCCATTGGTTAGCCGAGGATAGTCAACGGCGTCTGCACCTTAGCGTAGCGGTACAGATAGAGCCGGAGGCGACATCACTGCCATCGCTCTACGAAACAACGCTTTTCCGCATTGCGCAGGAGAGTCTGACCAACATCGCTCGCCACGCCAGTGCCAACCAGGCTACTATCGCGCTCACTGTGGAACAGGACACGTTGCTGCTAACGATTACAGATGACGGCTGCGGCTTCGATACGACACGCCCATACGCTGGTTTAGGGCTACGCGGCATGCGTGAACGCGCCAACCTCCTCAACGGAACGCTGACTTTTCTCTCCGTGGCGGGCCAGGGTACCACAGTGCGCGTACAACTGCCATTGCCGGTATCAGAAAGAGATGTAGTGTGACAAACGCTAATCAACAGGAGCCACCGACGCGCGTTTTGCTGGCCGATGACCACGACATCCTGCGTCAAGGGCTGGTTTTACTGCTCACGATGCGACCAGATATCCAGGTGGTCGGCGAAGCACGTACCGGCAAAGAGGCACTGGAAATGGCCCTGGCGCTACAACCCGATGTGGTAGTCATGGACATCAGTATGCCGGACATGGATGGTCAGCATGCCTGTTTCAGCGACCGTCCACGGCGACACCGTCAGCTGGCTGTAATTGGTCGGGATCGAATCCCACAGGAACCCGAAATTCAGTTTGTGCCGATCGTACCGGACTTTGTATCGCTGGTCGCGATAACCAACATTGAACGCGCTGGCATCAAAGAAGTACGACTCCGTCTCTTTGCTCAGCGCGAACAGCGAGGCGGCTCCACTCCGGAGATCGCGATACCGCTCGTATTGCGCGGCATCCAGTTCGGTGTCCGTGCCGCGCGCGCCGAAGTCAATCGACCCCAGGGACGGCACCGTAGGGCCCGGCGCCACGGGTTGCTGGAC
>JAJZEJ010000414.1 GCA_021828635.1 Chloroflexota bacterium | reverse complement strand
CACTAAGCCCATCACACGCTGTCCCGGTTTCCATTGCCGCACCAGAGAACCAACTTTATCGACGACACCAGCGAACTCCATGCCGGGGATATCGGCGGGAACTCCTGGCGGCGCGGGATAGCCACCGGCCCGCTGCATGAGATCGGCGCGGTTCAAGCCCGCCGCGTGAACACGCACACGAATCTGCTCACCTATCGGTTCCGGTGCCTCGACCGCGCGTACCTCCAATACTTCTGGCCCACCTGGGCGCGTAATAACCACTGCTTTCATATAGACCCTCCTCTAATGCATAGTACCACTTTCCAGCGGTTCACTGTATGCAAGCGGTAATTCAACTTCAATGGTTGTTCCTTGCTCTTTACCAGAGTGCAGTATCAGGCGACCTCCCACAGCTTCTATGCGTTCGAGCATGCCGCGTAGCCCATAGTGACCATTGGGACTGTTGTATACAAGGCTACCCTCTTTCTGGAGTTGGCTCAATGCCGGAGGTAAACCAATACCGTTATCATGAATGTGCATCAGTAGTTTCTCATCTTGCTGACTGATACACACTTGCACGTGGCTTGCATGAGCATGTTTTTCGATGTTGGTAAATGCCTCCTGGCTCACTTTCCAGAGTGTTTCTTCGATAGCTTCGGAGAGAGGGTCAATATCTGGTTGGAAGGTGTAGGTCACATGCAGATTGTTACGTTGCGCAAACTCCTGGGTTGCACGGCGAAGCGCGAGATCGATGCGTTCGTGTTGCAATGCCAGAGAGCGTAGGTCGGCAATGGAGGCACGCAAGGCCGTCATTGTTTCGCGTGCGATCTGCTTGGTGGACTCCAACTCGTGGTCACAGCGTTCGGGATCACGTTCACGCAGCCGCTGGGCTGCTTCGAGCTTGACGGAGATCAGCACCAGGGCATGGCCGATGGTATCGTGCATCTCGCGTGCCAGCCGGGTGCGCTCACGCAAGACGGCCAGCTCCTGCTCCTGAACCATAGATTGCGCGAGTTGGCGATGGGCTTGCGTCAGTTGCTCAAGCAGTTTATTGCGTTCAAATCGCTCTTCTATCAGATGCTGAAACATCATGTTAAGCCCTGTGAGACTGAAAAGCGTCAAGCTTTGACTGGCGATGCTCACGAATGTATCGCTAGTCGGCGGCCAGACCAGTAAGCCCTGAAAAGCAAACATCGTGAGTGCCATAGCACTTACGGCAAGCACGAGACGAACACCTCCAAACAGGCCAAAGCTGATGGCGTACACAACATAGAAATCCCAGACAAAGGCGTGGTTGATGAACGTCAGTAGCATCACAACAAGATACAAACTAACCCATAGACCCACAGCATAGTGCAATGGCGGCGGCCAGTCCATACGCAGGCTGATGTAGAACTGAACGAGATAAATCAGCAAGGCAAGAATAACGAGGGCAATGCAGGTGAAACCGTGCCAACCATGCATAGAGGAGGGATTATTCATCAGGATAGCAGAGGTTGATGCAATGAGATAGATACAGACAAGGACAGCAAACATTGTGAGTACCCATCTGAAAAGGCGAAAGAAGTGGGCATTATCTTTCTCTACATCGAAATGCGCTGACATGATTCCTCCTTTCTTTAGAGCAGCTTACGGGAGTAACTTGCGTTCACGTGCCAGGTAGACTGCTTGTGTGCGGTTCTCAGTATGGAGTTTGCTCAGGATGTTCGAGACATGGTTCTTGACGGTTCCCTCAGCGAGAACAAGCTTCTCGGCAATCTTGCGATTACTCGCTCCTTCCGCGAGCAACGAGAGAATCTCGATCTCCCGTGGACTCAACTCTTCTTGCTGCGGAGAGCGGGATATTCCAGTAGTGGAACGATCTTTGCGGCCAAATTCGATGAGGAGTTTGCTGGCGATCTTGGGCTGGATGGAGGGTTCGCCTGCATACACCTGGCGAATAGTTGCCATCAGTTCATCGGCGGGGACATCTTTGAGAAGATAGCCCATTGCACCAGCCTTGATGGCATGAAACACATAATCTTCGTAGTCGAAGGTGGTGAGGATAATCACACGTGCGGCAGGGTCGCTGGTTGTGAGTATAGCAGTAGCTTGCACACCACTCATACGCGGCATTTGAATATCCATGAGGACAATATCAGGACCATCACCCTGGTTGCGGAGTTTGTTATATTGGCGCACCGCCTCTTCACCATCGGCGGCCTCGCCTACGACCTGAAAGCCTGGCTCAAGCTCAAGGATGGTGTGCAGTCCCTGGCGCATGAGGGTCTGATCCTCACAAAGCAGGATGCGGATTGCATTGGTCATGGATCTTCCTCTCTCCAAAAATGTGCTACCATGTTTCATTATGGCTGTATGCAGCGAAGTCTGTCAATGCTTCTTGTTTTTCGGGTCTCGCAGAGTATTGTAGGACCGGTCAATCGGCCCTTACCCAAACGATGAGAATCCCCCTACTCTCGTGCCAGTGTAGTAAACGAGCTAACGACGATGATAGCAGAAATGAGATGCATTGCAATCATGGTCCAGAAAATGGCGAGAGTCATTCCAGGAGCCGGGAACAAACCGGTCAGGGCCATCACGGGACTAAGAAACGAGATGCACAAGGCAACGAGTACCAGCAGACGATAGAACCGGATAGGGTGTCGTGCAAAGCGATTGACCAGCACAAAGGCGAGCAGGGCCAGCAGTAGAAAGATGATCGTACTGCCGATGATGAAAGGAGCCTGCAAGTATGAAAATGTCGCGGAAACTCCCAAGATCGAGACAGCGATGGTGCGTATGATGAGATTGACGATGATTGTGGCAACAATAGTCAGTGGTCCAACCCATATGAGCTTACGTAGAGCCACATGTTCACGAAGTAGTGTAGATGCCATGAATATTCTCCTTCTGTAGATTTCTGTCAATGAAAAGCTTCTTGTCTTCAAGACTAAAGTAAGTATAGAAGAAAGAGACCGGAAAGAAGGAGTATCGAAAGATACAATCTGGTGATGTGTCGAAAGTCATTATCAGTGCAGATGGAATAGCGAAGGGATACCATTGTATTGTACAACCACGAACATGACCCGCATGAATATGTTACCCACGAAGGGTGTCATATTCGTGCGGGTCATGTGTATGAATATATGTGTATGAAAACTAGCCCTTGTTGACGGTGGAGAGGTCGATCTCAATGGTGACATCTTTGCTGACGAGGACGCCGCCTGCTTCCAGAGCCGCGTTCCAGGTCAATCCCCAATCCTCGCGGTTGATCTTGGTTTTGGCGCTTAAACCGGCACGCATATTGCCATAGGCATCTTTCATCTGACCAGAGTACTCGGCTTTGAAGACGACGGGTTTGGTGACGCCACGGATAGTGAGGTCGCCTGTCACATTGTATTCGT
>JAJZEJ010000289.1 GCA_021828635.1 Chloroflexota bacterium | reverse complement strand
TTCACATTCCACGTGGTACAATCGACAGGGTATAAAAAAACATACTGCTACGAGGAGCGTGTTCAATGGCACGTAAGAAAGAGGCTGAGGTAGCTACCTCGGTAGAAGAACAGGGCCAGATACAACAATTTCTTGACAATTATCAGCAGATTGCTGATACATTGCATAAAAGTACAGATCAGGCAGAGATCGAAGACGCTCTGTCAGCTTTCAACAACCAGGCAGAAGCCATACAAATTGCCATTCTCAAGGCGTTGGGCAAGGAACAGAGCGCCGCAGCCGCCGATGTACTGGCCGCAATTAACGCCGTCAACCAGCATAAAGAGGCACGTAAAGAGGCGCGACGCTCATTACTTCGTATGGAAGCAAGCAAAATGTATGCTCAATGGACACCGCCGATTCCCGATGCACCTGCGGGTCAACTTGCCGTTGCTACCCTTCCACGCTTTTGGAAAGGCGCGATCATTCAGGCACGCGAGCAGGGAGAAACACAGCTACTACTCAGTTGGGAGCAAGGCTATGATTATAGCGAGACACACACACTGATCTTCCTGCTGGATTTCTGGCATGATGGCGTTAAAGACCTGATCGTTGAGACTGGCGGCAAACGACATGTTGACGAGCGTATTAATGATATGCGCAACCACGTTGAGGCGTCGGTCATCGATTGTACGCTAGCCGAGGGACGGCGACTGCTCGAAGAGGCACTTTCGGTCAACGAGTGGCGGGGTACACTCCCCGGCAAAGATTATCGCAACAACGAGCCATTGGTTAAACGACTCATTTTTCGAGCTACCGAGGTCGGAGAAGACAGAGGGCAAGACTTTATCGACCCCAATTTGGAACCCACAGAGGTCGCCATCAATTTTATCGGCGGCTGGGCAATGGGTGATTATGGCCTGGATTATGACTTGCTCAGCAACAATAACCCACTACGCGATGGGTTGGCCCGTGAAGAGTGGATCAAGCTCCACCGTGGCTGGCATAACGAGGCTCACCCGGTACGCCTGGAACTGGGCTTCGTGCATGAGCGCGAAGAACAGCCCCAAAATACGCTCTGGCTCCCTTCATCTATCACCAGCACACGCACTGCCACGCAGAAAACACTCGAAATCGGCTGGTCACTGGAATTGACCGACACACCGTTAAGCGGCACCCTACATGAGATGCCAATGGGTACAGCCATCAATAAAGAGACCGGGCGTCACTGGTTCTGGACAAATTTTACGCTGGTACGTGAAAAACGTGAGCAAGAAGTATGGCGTATCCAGACTATCAGCGATGAAGGGCGAGCCGTGCAAGGTCTCTCGACCGACGAACTTCAGAAACGTATCAAAAGCTATGAAGATGCTATTGAGGCCAGAGTCAAGCAACCTGGTCAAAACATCAATGAGGCGATAGAAGAGCTATCCTGGCGGTTCACGCAGTTGCTGCATTACTACGATGCGCTCATTGTGCAACAGCCATTCGATAAAAAAGTCTACGATGATGCCTATATACGTGCCATCACAACGGGCAACCCCGAACGTACCGTGGTCTACCTGGAACGCATGGCAAACCGCTTTGGCGAGAAAAAGGCTGAAACGCTCAGAAGACTGGGCGCGACATTAGCCACGCTCTCCTACAATTTCGCCATGCCTTCCATGCGCTCACGCTTCGAGCATCTCCAACAACGCGCCGAAGGGGTGTTGCGCGAGGCACTCAGCCTTGAAGAGAGCGCCATCAATTATGTCGTGCTGGCCGAACTTCTCTTGAGCCAGGGGCATAATGATGAAGCCGAACAGGAATTGCTCAAGGCCAAAATGCTCGGCTATTCCGTACAGGAAGAGGCATCGATTGAGGCGGGACTGGGCAATATTGCCATGCGCCGCGAACGGTTTGAAGAGGCACTCTCGCATTTCGAGCGTGTAGCAGAAATCAACGCGAACTATACCGGCATCTGGTTTAGCATCGGTTTCGCACAACGCCTATTGGGTCGCAATGAAGCAGCAGAAGAGAGTTATAAACGCGCTATCATGCTGCAACCTGACGATTCGCGCTCATACAATGAACTGGCCGCTATCTACATGAATCGTCAGCAACCCGCACGCGCACGTGCTATCCTGGAACAGGGCATCCAGGCTATCCCTGATTCAGCAGAGCTGTATGCGCTCTACGCTACTGTCGCTTTTGAGATGGGCGATTCGCGCATGGCACAACGCGCTCTAGCTCAGGCCGAGGCTATTGACCCACAATCAGAAGTCGTTCAAAATGCTACACAGTACATGAAGAATCGCAAAAAGTAATGAGATCATCAGTTACGGCAAACAACGATCACAGTACAGATAGTACAATGGAAGATGATAACGCAGACCGTTATCTCTTCTAAAAGAGAAGGAACGATACATGCTTAATGATGAAAACTACGGGGTGGAAGAGTCGATTCTCGATTCCTTCCTGCAATCCTGGTCGGAAGGCGACTTCGAGTCCGCCTATGATCAGCTTGCAACCAGCAGTCCGTTAAAACAGGGACTCACACGCGAGGCATGGGCTATTCGCCGTCGCACCTGGGCCGAAGATGCTAAACCCGACCGTATGAACTTCGAGATCGTGCAGGACTCAGATGTAGAGGTCGAACCCATGCTGCCGACACCCAATAGCACTCCAATCCAGGATGATACCGAGCTATTAGAGGTCTTCTGGTCACTGGAAATGCAAGATACGCCATTAAGCAGCACGCTAAAAGAGCTACCAAAGGCAACCATCACCTATCAGGAAGTGGGACGCCGTTGGTTCTGGGTACGCTTCAAATTGGTTAACGAAAACGATGGCTGGCTTATTCAGGATATGCAAGATGAGGGAGCGGCTGCATTACGTCTCTCACCTGATGAACTTGAACAGCGCATGAACGCGCTGGCCGATATTGTCAAAGAAGTGGCGAATGATATTGGGCTAAGCGATATTGACCCCGAAGACGCACAGCAAGTGAGTGATTTTCTCACCAACATCGCCGAAAACGAGTTCTCGTTTGACGACATTCTGGAACAGGTCGAGGAAGTACGCTGGATTACCCTGCGCGGTATGCACTACAGCGATGCGTTCATTGCGAATACCCCAGAAGATGAGCAAGTTTACAACACAGCTATCGCGCAGGCTACCTCTATCGATGAATGGGAACGCGCCGCCGCCTACCTGGACCTCTTCATTCAACGCTTCCCAGAGCAACGCGGTGAGGCACTACGCCTGCTCGCTGTCTGCCAATCACATCAGATCGAGGATGAGTCAGACGAACGTTCCAACCATTTCAGAGATCTGCTCGAACAAACCTTACACGCCGCTATCGATACCGATCATGCCGCCGCCAGCTATACTATGCTCGCCGACCTC
>JAJZEJ010000193.1 GCA_021828635.1 Chloroflexota bacterium | reverse complement strand
CCTTCAGACCTGGATGGTCTGCGTGAAGGGGCCGGTCAATGGCAACATTTCTATAGTGCTAGAGGAGCCATTGAGCTACGTAATGCGCTTCATGAGTTTGAAGGTGGACGTATCGTCATCGCTATTGGCGGTGTTCCTTACCGTTGCCCACCCGCACCGCTAGAATTCACCTTTTTACTTGATGAGTGGCTGACAAAGCACGGACTACGTAATCGTACAGAGCTACACTACCTGTATCCATTATCGCGTGTCTTTCCCATTGAGAGTGTGGCCGAAGCCGTGACACCTTTGCTCGAAGAACGCCACATCGAATATACCACCTTCTTCAACGTGCAGACGGTTAACACGGAAAAGAAGGTCATTGCCTCTGAAGAGGGCGAAGAGTTTCCCTATGATCTCCTGGTCATCATCCCGCCCCATCGCGGCTCTAAAGTGGTAGAAGCCTCTGGCCTGGGTGATGAGCAAGGCTGGTTGCCAACCGACCATCAGACACTGAGCGTGAAAGGCTTACAGGATGTCTACGCGATTGGCGATGCCACTGACCTGCCCGTCTCGAAAAGCGGCTCCGCTGCTCACTTCCAGGCGAGAGTGGTGGCCGAACGGCTAACTGCGCAGATACATGGCCTCGAACCTGGCAAAGAAGCGGAGACTTACAATGGCGAAGTGATGTGCTTCTTGGAAACAGGCTATAACAAGGCCACGCAACTGGTCTTCAATTATGAACAGCCACCACATCCCCCTAAACCTGGCCTGTATTACCATATGGAGAAACAACTCTTTAATCAGGCATACTGGCATATTGTACCGCAAGGTCTCGTCTAACAACAGTTTCAGCATGTGGCAAAACTCAGGGAATGTGAGTGCGATGTGAGAGGAACCTTACTCATTAAGAACGCATTGTGAGGGCATGGGATTAGAATTCTAGAGGGATCGATGATGCTATCATGTACATCGTCGGTCCCTCTATCCGCGTTCCCCCAAAGGATAAAGACCCACATTTCCCTTTCGCTTGACGCCTCTGGGGTTTCATGCTCTCTGGGACAATGTACGCGACTGTCGCCACGCGAGAAAGAAAAAGGGCAGTGCAGCCAGTTCGGCCACAAGCGAGAAAGCTACAAGTACTGGTAGGGAGACGTTGTAGAGAACGCCAATCAAAACGCTACCCAAAAACCAGAATATGCCGTAAACAGCCGTGAAGAGACCATAGGCGGATGCACGACGATTCGCGGGAACCATTGGCGCTACCGCAGCCGGTACAATCGACTCATGAACACCGATACCCAATCCCCACAAGGCTATACCGACCAGGGCAACCCAAAAATTGCCCAGGAAAACGAGAGGCGCAAAAAGCGCGGAGAGCAACGTCAGTGGGATCAGCACAACCAGACCAGCGCGATCAAAGAGGCGACCAAAAAGCAGTGAGCCGGAGCCACTCACACCCATTGCGACAGCGTAAAAAACTGGCACAAATGTCGTGGGAACAAGCGTAGTACGAGCAAAGTGATACGCAATAAGCGGGAAATCAGCAAAGCCCGCACCGACGAGAGCGGTACCAGCGAGATAAATCCAGAAGACCCGTGGTAGCCCTGCGGTCTGGATATCCGGCGGGTTGCTTTCCAGTTTTTCAGGTTGAGGATACAGCAAACGCGCTGCCGCCAAAATACTCAAGGTGATGAGTGCGGGAATCAGTAGAACGGCGAAAGCGAGCTGATACATGCCACGCCAGGCCAGCACAGCCGCGACAATCAGCGGGCCGAACAATGCACCGAACTGATCTAACGCCTCGTGAATGCCAAAACCCCAACCATAGCCCATCTCCTTTGCGGCATGTGAAAGCATCACATCACGTGGTGGATTACGTGTCGCCTTACCAATGCGTTCTAGCAAAATCAGCGCCGCCGCGATTTGCCAGCTTCCCGCCAGCGCAAGCAGCGGTACCGAGGCCATCTGAACAATGTAACCAAAGATCGCCACCGGCCAGAAACGTTGAAACCTATCACTCAGTCGCCCCGATACTAAGCGCAATCCATATCCTAGTAGTTCCCCAAAGCCAGTGACACTGCTAATAACAAACGCTCCCGCTCCTAGCGCCCCCAGATATGGGCCAATGATGCTTCGCGCTCCCTCATAGGTGAAGTCGGCAAAAAAACTCATCACCCCTATGAGCAACACAAAACGTAGCGCAGTGGACATTGTCTTCGTGGAAACCTTCTTCATAATTTGGTTCTCTTCCCCTGAGCTATACGATGATGAAATACGTTGAGAAGCGTAAAAAAAGCTTCTACCGCTCTTCTTTCCTATCCGGTGAGAGCAAGTAGAAGCTATTAGCCTGCTGGCAATACGCGAGCTTCATCGCGGCAATTTCTTTTTGTACGAGTATAGTATAGAAGATGCGCGGCCAAAGATCAAGGAAAGTTGGAAAAGCGACTGTATTTTCCCCTTGACGTTGCTGCTTCCTGTGTCCTATACTAAAGATAATACAAGGAAACTGACCGTGCGATGAGGCTCGCATAACGCTGAAAAGCTAATGGCTTCTACTTTGTGTTCAGATTGCAAGAGCTATCCTGGACACAGTAGAAGCTTTTTTTGCGCACTGAAACGCCGGTCGCTTCCTGGAGTCGTCTTCTTTTGCCCACCTTTAGAAGCGCGGCTCCATCTCTTTGCAACAATAAAGTTGCTACTGTGCGCATGTTATCGTTATCACATGGAGGTGTGTTTCTAATGACCTTCCAGAGCATACTCTTTGTAAGAACCGAAGAGAACAGAAGAAAAGAGACGCTTACAGCGCCACCTTTTTTCGTTGATTTGAACCTTGACCAGATTATAGAGACCATCACAACTGATAAGCAAGAATATAACTTGAAGCCGTTTTTTTACACGCCTTTGCAGGATAGTGATGCGATTTTGTACCGTCATGAAATCATGCAAGACATTGAAGATCATACTTTATTCGAGTATATACAGCTATTTGCAAAAAAGATGCGGGATATGCGTGAATATCTTGCGCAGGCAGATAAATTGCACTACACCTATCAAAAGGAACACTGGTTTTTGGATGCGGTGGAAATATATTGCGACGTTGTTCATGGTCTTGCTCATGATTTAGCCCAGGTAGAGGTCCAATCGCGCGGCTTTTTGGCTTTCCGTGCCTATGTGACGAACTATGCCAATACAGACCGTTTTACATCGCTGGCGGCGGAAACCAAAAAGTTACAAGCCGACTTGTCCACTGTAAAATACAACCTGCGTATAAAAGGTAACAGCGTCAAAGTAAGTAGATATGCAGAGGAAATTGATTATAGCGCGGACGTTGCGGAAACTTTCGAGAAATTCAAGCAGGGGGCAGTAAAAGATTATCGGGTGAAATTC
>JAJZEJ010000683.1 GCA_021828635.1 Chloroflexota bacterium | reverse complement strand
GTTGCAAGTAGGCATAGATACCCGAAGCTACTTCATGCACTTGAGTATCAGGAGAGTGAGTTGTCATGCTGTGCATAACTCCCTTCATTATAGAGGTGTGTGTGAACCATTAGTTGCCTGTCCACTAAATTTTTTCGCCTGCGTAGGATCGGCGGGAAGAGCGGGAAGAGTTGCAAGTCCTTCCACAACAATATCAATTGGCGTGCCGCTTTTTTGACGTGGCAAGGTACCGGTTCTAAGGCTTTCAATCAGTTGCTGTGCCGCCTGTTCTGTTTTCTCATATTTGCGCGTGAGTTCTTGTCGGCGATTCTTTTCCTCTTTGAGCTGTATGCGCAGGTTATAGTTTTCCATCTGTGCCTGTTGGGCTTGTTGTATCTGCGCTTGTTGTTGTCTGAAACTTCCTAGCCTCTGGAAGAGCGTGTTGAGGGCGTAGGCAACGCGAAAGAGGGTGCTGTTTTCTGAGACAGGGACGCGCACACCATAGTTGCCATTAGAAACCGCTTGTAAAGCCGAGAGTATCTGCTCGACGGCACTATCAAGCTGGTGCTTCTCTTCTTCCACGATCTGTTGCCGCTCAATTTCCCGCCGTTCGAGTTCAGCAATCTTCTCGGCACGGTCCAGATGCAGGATAGCCACATCCGCGCTCCGTACCAGGATGAAAGCAAAGATAGTAATAATAACTTGTATCTCTACTGCCTGTGTAAAAATTGTTGTTCCGCGTTGTGTGAAAAATACCGCTAGTTCTGGCGAAAGGTGGCCGGAATGAAGAACTAAGAAGATGATGCCAATATTCAACACCATCAGGGCAAAAATCCATCCAGACGCGAACAGCGCAACTGCAACGATCTCGGACTGAACCAGAAGATCAAAGAGAGGTAGGTCAATAGGCGACATTCCTCCTGGTAGGGTGAAGATTGTTCCTAGTAGACCGGCCTCGATTGTGAAAACAGTAATCAGACCAGCAACAATCAGATTACCACGCCGGTTGAAAACAAAGAGGGCTACACAGTCTATTACCGCCACCACTAGAAGCGTAGCAACAACATTCGGCTCACTGAGTACCCCCGGCAATGGTACTAGCACTAACAGAATAACCACCAGGAGAATCCAACTGGCTGTTCTGGCACGCCGAACCTTCTCTCGATCTCGGAAAGGAGCATCAGAAGGTAACTCTTTAGGTGCCGTTACACGGTACCAGTGCATGGCCAAGCTGGAAAAGAATGATTGATCAGATTGAGAGATCATTGACATACATAGATACACCGTGAATGTAATCACGGTCCCCCTTTTCATGTTACATTTAGTGGTAGGAATGAAAAGCAACAAAAAAACATTAGCTCGTTTCTCACACCAGAGAGAGTTCCCATTCAACCCACTTCCTATCCACATGTGCTTAAATATTGTACTCATCCACAGTAGACTTGGCAATACGGTCTAGGACTCAGGGGCAGAATCTTTATACTTTTTTAATACCTCTCCAAAAATCTTCGGTGTTTCTTCTTCAAGGAGCAAGAACTCCACAGCAAAAGCGTCGAGAAGACGGCCATAGAAAGCACGTTCGACCTGGGCTGCGGTGATGGTCGATGAGGAGGTAAAGGCCATCTTTATCTCAGCAACCATCTGCACGAGATGTGCAAATGCTTCGGTAGAGAGGTGTGTCTGTTGCTGCAACAATGCCCGTACCTCAGCAAGAGAATCTTGGATGGTAGGATCTTCTAGCCATACGGTTGCTTGTAGAGTGTTTGTTGGCTGGATATTCTGGCATTGTTCCAGAACCTCTGTTCGCCGATCTGGGAGCTGTTGCCATAAATAGGCAAGATACCAGCGCATAATACGGCTATCAAGAGCAAGGAATGTGTCTCGCTCTCCTGTGAGAAAATTACTGTCAAGAGTACTACCATCCTTCGCAAGGATGGAGGTTGTAGAACGTATGTTTTGAGCTACTCTGTATAAAGCAGCAAAAAGAGCATGAACATCTTGTAAGGGGGGGGGCCGCCTACTGCTTATGATGGCTTCTTCTTCACTCACGACACTTTCTCACTTCTATCAGAGTAACAGGATCGGGAGATCCAAAGAACACAGGGACAAAGCCAGAAAGAAGCAGCAGAGAGCGCAGTTCCTCTTTCTTCCGCAGCCGTCCCTGTCCGGTAAACAAAAGTTGCATATCAAGAAGCACGGCTCTTTCATCGTCATCATTTGATCGTAAAAGAGGTTCTAGCAAGTAAATTTGACCATCAGCAGAGATCAGATCAGAACAATGCCGAAGAAAGGCGAGACACGTGTCGTCTTCATCCCAACGAGAGAAAAGATTATAGAACAGGTAGGCATCTCCATTGGGAGGAATGGCAACAGAAAGGAAGTCATCTTCTACCTCCACAAAGTGGCACCGATGAATATCCATAGGAGAAAGTTTGGCTTTGCTATCCTCCAAGGCGGCACCGTAGTCAACAAGCGTGATAGACATATGAGGATAGACATGAAGAATTTTCGCC
Organism: Chloroflexota bacterium; assembly: GCA_021828635.1. The sequence continues at coordinate 886 of JAJZEJ010000683.1, read as the reverse complement.
AGGAAAGAGCTGCGTCCTCCACCAATGAGAACAAATGAACGGACAGTCGCAAACGACACCTGTTGAAAAGCCGTCCAAGCAGAGGTATCAACCTGCTGTTGATGTAACGAATCAATACTCCAAGCCGCCCCGGGATGATCAAACAAAAATTGGGATAAAGGAACGGCATTGATACGCGGCTCACTATTGGTTCGTAGCTGTGATACAACGTCTATCTGCGCCAAAACGCTCATGGCTTGAAGTTGTGGAGAGAGCGATCCGAGTGTTCCCGGTAGCAAGAGCTGTGACCGTTCTGTTCGTTCGAACCAGCCATTCCGTTCATAAAAAAAGTCTTGCTGAACAAGAATCCGCAGTACAGATTCAAGCAGGGGCAGAGGAATAGCTCCATCAAGGCGAGAACCTATGTCTTCAAGACGCTGTGGTCTATCCACTACTTCGGGAAGTCTCCATCTATAGGCATTGACGAGCGCAGATATCATACCCAACTCGTTTTGTAAGTCCACGAAATTTCCTTCTAGCAAATGAAAAGGCTCAAACAGTTAAAATCTTTTGCCATTAGTATAGCACATTGCTTACCGGTCGGTAGTTTACTGGAGAAACCGGCTATTTTTATTTTCACGTGCTTGTACTACCTTTCTTCCCCGTTAAGTAGATGCGATGGCCGCATCCTGTGTGTGCATGCAAGAATTGGCCTATAGAGCGGGTGGCAAGGAAAAGTGCGTATGGTTCCCTTCCTAGCCAATTTGTTTGAAAGATAGTACGCGCTATTGTTGGCAGAATCACTCGGCGCTGGCAGTGGGGCAGAAAGGCTCGCAGTTGCTCGATGGCGACTCCAATGGCCGTTTGCTCCGTGCGAATGCGCTGTTGATCCAGCACCGCGACCCAA
>JAJZEJ010000419.1 GCA_021828635.1 Chloroflexota bacterium | reverse complement strand
GCCGAGATGGCGGTCCAGCAGCAGCAGCACGCTGGCGGTCGTCAGGCTAGGCAGCGCGAAGAGCAACAGGAACGACGTAACCAGCGTCATCCAGGCAAAGATGGGCATGCGGTTAATGCTCATGCCGGGGGCGCGTAGCTTCAGGATGGTCACGACGAAGTTGACTGAACCGGCGATAGACGAGATACCCAGCATCAGCACGCCCAGAATCCAGAAATCGGCGTTCATGCCTGGCGTACATGCCACCGCATGAGAACCGCAGATGGCCTCACTCAACGGTGCATACATGAACCAGCCGCCATCGGGCGCGGAGCCAAAGGCGAAACTGGCTTGTAAGAACATGCCACCGAAGAACAGACCCCAGAAGCCGAACGAGTTCAGGCGCGGGAAGGCCATGTCACGCGCACCGATCATCAGTGGCACAACATAGTTGCCGAAACCGACTAGCACCGGAATGACGAACAGGAAGATCATCGTCGTACCGTGCATAGTAAAGATTGAGTCATACTCCTGCGGACTCAGCACCTTGCCATTCGGCAGCGCCAACTGGGTGCGCACGAGCAGAGCCTCCATGCCACCCACCAGGAAGAAGAAAAAACCGGTCACAAGATACATGATACCGAGCTTCTTATGGTCGGTTGTTGTGATCCACTCGCCAATGTAGGTTTCGCTAAATGTCTTATGGCGAACTACTGTGGTAGTGGTATCAATCACACTGGTTGCCATTGGCAATTCCTCCAATGTCTAGTCCTGTCACAGCGGACAGAAAAGACGGGCCTGTACTATTTGAGACTCTCCAGATACGCCACCAATTGTGTAATTTGAGTCGGCGTCAACTGGCCGATCTGCATATCGTTGCCTGGTTTGATACCTTGCGGATTATTCAACCATTGCGCAAGATGACAACTTTGCAACAACTGCTGGAAGCTTTCCGTTGTTGGATGGCAATCAGCCGAATTGTTGGTCAGCACACCACCTGCAATCAACGAACGCGAACCAAAGTGCGTCAGATTCGGACCAACTTTACAATCTGTCGAATCAGTAGGCAGATTCGCCGGATTATTGCAATAGACTTGCGGGTTGTAGTACGTCGTGACATTCACACCCACGATACCATGACAACCGGAGCAGACGCCATTCTTAAAGATGTTCGCGCCCTGCGCCGCCAGCGAGCCAGAGGCGGGCGTCACAGCGTTCTGCTGCTGCGTCGAGACCCAGGTAGTGAACTGATTGGGCGTCACGATAACGGCGTTGAACTTCATATTGGCATGCTCGGTGCCGCAGAACTCGGCGCACTCACCAATATAGGTACCGGTCTTGTTAGCCGTGAAGTACTTATCATTGTTGTGACCAGGAATGTCATCGGTCTTGCCGGTCAATTGTGGAATCCAGAAGCTGTGAATGACGTTGTTCGAGTACAGTAACACATGAATGTTGGTGTTCACCGGAGCATACAGCGAGTCAGCCGTTGTGATGTTGTACTGGGGATAATAGAACTCCCACCACCACTGATGGCCGACAGCCTCGACCGTCACCGTGCTACCACTTGTCGGAGCGGCGTCAACGGCGAAGAGGGTCTGAATAGTGAAGCCCAACACGATAAAGAGAATAATGGCCGGCACCGCCGTCCAGATCATCTCAATCGTCAGATTGCCATGAATCTGCTTGGGATTAGGCGCTCCAGGGCGTTCACGGAAGCGAAAGATAGAATAGATCAACGCTCCTTCGACCGCCACGAACACAATGGTCGCAACCACCAGAATTATATAGAATAAGCTTAGTTCCTTCGCCGCAATGGGACCATGCGTCTCCAGAATGGAGGCATTGCCGCCACAAGCGGACAGGAAAATCGCGCCCAATACCGCGGCGGTCACAGCCAGGAGCCACCGCTTGGGCCGACGAAATACAGGTGTCCTCACATTGCATCTCCTAAAAATGAATGTTTAACGATGGACGATGATGTCGCTCAATGACACTCTTCTCCACTTTACAGCGTAGTGTAGTGGTCGAGCCTGACAGAAGACTTGCAAGTTACACACACTACCTTACAAGAACCTGAATAGAGTCCTTTAGGGAGCGTCGGTTGCATCTCCCTCAGTATTAAGACTTGCATCAATAACCGCTTTTAGAGGTGGCAAATCTCGCACTACTGTCTCCCAAACGGCATCGTTATCAATACAAAAATACTGATATATGAGCATATCCCTCATGTCATGTAGCAATTTCCAGGGAATAGCAGGGTAGCGATCTGTAAAGCTTTTAGGGAGCTTACCAGCAGCTTCGCCGATAATTTTCAGATGCTGAATAACCCATACCTGTATCAGCTCATTTTGATCAAACTCTGCTCTATCATTGCCGATATAGCGGGTGATATTCTCAATAGATTCTTGAATATCACGTAACCGCTCGTTTGTATCTCTCATAGGGCAATCGCCTCTCGCAATACGCGATTACGAATGCGTTCACGCAGTCCCTTCTCAGTCAAAACATCAACTTCACAACCAAGTAAATCCTTAATATCCAGCCATAATGCGACCAGATCAAGTAGGCTACGCCCTGGCTCCAGATCGACAAGCAGATCAATATCACTCTGCTCATCATCTTCTCCACGCGCAACAGAGCCAAAGATGCGCACGTTATAAGCGCCGTACTCTTTGGCAATGCGCAAAATGTCCTCGCGCTTCTCTCGTAACAGTTCTCTGCGTTGCATTGCTCGGATTCTCCCTTCTTCAACAAATGGGATGCTGCAATTCACGTACAGTGTCACGATTGTACCATTAAGAATGCTGTCCGGCAACTTCATTCTCTTCCGCCTTTTCTTCTACGGTACCGAACCAGATTACCGGGTTTCATTGTTAAAATTCATCATCACGCCTCTACGATTCGCCGAGAAATTTATCCAAACTCATCTTTAGCGGTTGTAGATCATGCTCAACCACAGCCCATACGGCTTCCAGGTCTACTTCAAAATAATGATGTATCAAAAGATTGCGCATACCATTAATCGACCGCCAGGGGATTTCTGGATGGCGATCTTTAAACTCTCGTGGGATAGCGCGAGCGGCTTCGCCAATAAGTTCTAAGTGATGAATAATCCATACCTGTAAAAACTCATCATTATTAAATGCTGCTCGCCCTTGCCCGGTATGTTTTAGGATACGGTCAGTTGCATCCTGCATATCCCGTAGCCATGCGTTAACATCTCTCACAACACAATCGCCTCCTTTAGTACCTGATCCTTTATACGTGTTTTTAGTCCACGTTCTGTTACCACATCTACATCACTTTGCAAAAAATCCTGTAAATCCATCAACAAGCCACCTAAATCAAGCAGACTACGCCCTGGCTCCAGATCGACAAGCAGATCAATATCACTCTG
>JAJZEJ010000772.1 GCA_021828635.1 Chloroflexota bacterium | reverse complement strand
TTTCACCCCACGGCACGCTATCGCCCAACAACTCGTAGAGCGCCAGATGCTCAGAGGCGGGTGCGAGCGCGATGGCATTATTCAAATAATCGCGGGCCTCGGTTAAGGCTCCGGCGCGACTGGCGGTGGCGGCGGCGCGTTTGAGATAGTGAATGGCGCGTTCGGTCTCCGTGGGCATGGCTTTGGGAACGGCTGATTGACGGGCCAGCAGCACGGCCTCGTGGTAGTGATAGGCGATCAGTTCTGCGAAGGCATCGAGGCGCTCTCCCGCGCTCTGCTCCAACCACGCGGCCAGTTTGCTGTGCAGACGAATACGTTCAGCACGTGAGAGCGTGCCATAGGCCACGTCGCGGATCAGGATGTGACGAAAGGCCAGCGTCTCGCCCTCTGCTGGCACGAGCATATCACGCGCTAATAGACCATCCAGGGCTAGCTCAATCTCGTGCAGTGAATAGTTGTCCAGTACAGCATGCAGCAATGTGGCACTGATAGCGCGGCTGGCAACCGAGGCCGCCTGTAGAACGGTGCGATCCTGCTTTGTCAATAAATCCATACGAGCCAATACGGCGGCATGAACGGTATCGGGCAGCATATCGAGCGTAGCAGCGTCACCATTTACGCCGCGATCTTGCAAGCCGCGCAACAGTTCCAGCGCAAAAAAGGGATTGCCGCCGGAGCGTTCAACGATCTGCGTGCGTACTGCTTCCGACATCTCAGAGGTCAGACGTTTGATCAGGTCTTGCGTTTGCGCGGCGGTTAGAGGTTGTAAAGCGAGCGCGGTAAAGTTCTGGCGACCACCACCCCAGGTTGGGCGACGATCTAACAATTCTGGGCGGCTCAGGGCAATCAGCATGAGCGGTGCCTGAGTACGCAGGCTGATAATATGCTCAACCATGTCGAGCAGGCTATCGCTGGCCCAATGCAGGTCTTCAAAGACCAGGACACGCGGTGCCTGTTTCGCAAAAGACTCGATCAGCAGACGCCATGCGGTAAAGATGCTCTCACGATCTTGCGTTGCTATGCCTTCGCCTTCGATACCCAGCGTGGTTAATATCAGATCAGCCAGGCGGGCCGCATCATCGGCTTTGTAGCCACCCCGCGTGAAAACCTGCACAATCGCCGGGCGCGTAATCTCTTCACCATCCAGCAAGCCTTGCAACAGACCACGCATGGGCCAGTAGGTCAGCGTCTGACCATAGGGGAGACAGCGCACTGTGGCAACCAGAAAACCGTCGTCGGGGTCGAGCCGCTTGAGAAACTCTTCCAGCAGGCGCGTCTTGCCGGTACCAGCCGGAGCCACAATCGAGACAAGTTGCGGACGTTGCTCTTCCAAAGCGCGAGATTGCAGAAGCGCGAGTTGCAGCAAATCCTGTTTGCGTCCGACCAGTGGCGGACGCTCCGTCTTGCGCACCTGTTGCCGACTCTTGAGCGGAAAGATGCGCAAGGGTTGGCGCTTGCCTTTGACCTCGATCAGACGCGATTCTTCAAAGACGAAGGCGTGGCGAGCCGCCATTGCCGTGCGCTCGCCCGCGATAATCTCTCCAGGCATGGCTGACTGTTGCAGACGCGCCGCTACGTTAACAGCATCGCCCGTCACCAGAAAATCGCTACTGGACGAGTCGCTGGTCGCCACGACTTCGCCCGTGTTGACGCCGATGCGCAACTGAAACGCCTCGCCGAGTATCTCATCCTGAGCCACAGCATCACGCAAAGCCATTGCGGCGGCCAGAGCGCGTTCCGCGTCGTCACCGTGCGCCTGTGGCAAACCGAGGACGGCCATCACAGCATCGCCGATAAACTTTTCAATCGTGCCGCCATGCTGTGTCACCACTTGTCGCGCATGGGCATAGTAGCGTCCCATCAGCGCCCGCACATCTTCGGGGTCGAGCGTTTCGCCAAGCGCAGTCGAGCCTGTCACGTCGGCAAAAAGTATCGAAACCAACTTGCGTTCTTCTGCGGCCATGCTGTCCTGTCCTCTTTTACACTGCCAAATGCACGGGCTTATCGCAATGATAGCTGTAGGGGCCGATTTATCGCGCCTGTGCCGCCATCAACGCTTGTCGCGCTTCATCCTCAGTTTTCGCCAATCCCACATCTAGCACAAGCTGACTCAAAAGCTCTTTGCTCGTAATCTCAGCAACGGTCGTGCTAGCCAGCGGCAACAAGGCGGCAAAACGGGACTGAACGAAGCCCAACACCAAGTTGCGTAAGTCCTGGAGTTCCTGTTGCCGTTCCATCTCGATTCCTTGCTGCATTCCTTGCTCAACTCCATCTTGCGCAATCAATTGATAGATGTAGGAATCTTTAAGGATATCCTGGTACATTTTGAACCTCCTGATAAGCCATTGCTTATCGTTTTTGCTCTCTAACGCTAATGATGCCAATGTCATCGTGATCGACAGCAGATTCTTTTTCGTCGTGGTCGATCCTATCGTCTCCACCTGACTGATCACCTCCTCGACCACTTCCGGCTTCCCACCCTCGCGGGTCAATGGCAAGAGTGGGGAAAGGCCCACCAGATTCAACTGACGCAATTCCTCGGTCGGTACTTCCCAGAGCTTGGTGTTCTCAAAGAAGAAGCGATGGATTTCGCGTCCCGACAACGAGTATTTGATAAACGGCGACTCGGCTACCTTGCCATCATCCTTCAAATAGAGAACAAAGGACTCAAATGCATACCCATATTTGCATGTCGCTAACACATTATACTCCCAAACACGCTGGGCCATCTCCGTGTCACGATAGCGTTGCACTTCCATATGAAAGCCCCCGTGCAGGGCATCGCGTACCACTTCATACATCGTATCTGTGTCTATCGGACGGTTGAGATGTCCTGATAGCTCGCTGATTATCTGTGCGCCCGGCATGGGCCAGGTCACGAAATGCTGTGGATGCGCTGCGACAAGCTGCTTTAAGTTACTATCCCAAATGCCTCCGGCCATATGTCTACCTATCCTCCACTTCAGTTTGTGTCTGCTAGTATAGCAGAGTATTTGTCGAGATACAAGCATCAGAGCATATAAATTGGCATCCATGTGCATGGTTACGACTTCAGAAGCGTGATTAATATAGGGCTATTTCATGATGAGAACCCAGCAATTTTCTGGTACAATACTCTCATCAGCAGTTGGGAATGACCCCTGGCATAGCAGTATTGTCGCAACGTTCTCTTGATCGAGGACAATAGAGGATAATACTATCCAGTTTTCGGGCGAGCGAAAAGAAAGAGCGTAATGGGCAGGCAATACACTATAAGCCTGCCTTTGGAAGGTAGGTTACGATGACGAACCAGGACACATCTTCCTTGAACAAGGAAGTCATCGAGAGCGAAAAGAAATTACGTAAGCGCGAACGCAAGTTGAACGAGAAGCTCCAGGAGG
>JAJZEJ010000007.1 GCA_021828635.1 Chloroflexota bacterium | reverse complement strand
GACAACAATGCGCACACCAGCAGCAGCTCCAACCAGTATTGAAGACAGCTATACCGCCTTTGGCAACATCTCTCGTTTGTTCACCAGCCACGCGGAAGAAATCACGCTCAGCGGTCCGGCTGGCACGGGCAAATCACGTGGTAATCTCGAATACCTTAACTACTACGCCACCAACTATGCGCATGCCCGCCTGTTGATGCTCCGCAAGACGCGCAAGTCGCTCACTGAATCGGGCATGGTGACACTCGAGCAAAAGGTGTTGCACCCCGCGCAACACGTCCACTTTAAGTCCAGTGTGCAACAGTACCAGTATCCCAACGGGAGCATCATCGCCGTGGCTGGCATGGACAAACCCTCGAAGATCATGTCGTCGGACTGGGACATTATCTATGCCCAGGAAGCCACGGAGCTGTCAGAAGACGAGTGGGAATCTTGCACGATTCGCTTACGTAACGGTGCGCTGCCCGTGCAACAATTGCTTGGCGACAACAACCCTGATAAGCAGACGCACTGGCTCTTGCAGCGTGCTATCGCGGGCAAGACACTCATGCTAGAAACGCGGCATGAAGACAACCCGATGCTCTTCCACCGCGACGGCACCATGACGCCTTTTGGCGCACGCTATCTGGCTCGCCTTGATAGATTGACGGGGGTGCGCTATAAACGTTATCGGTTGGGCTTGTGGGCGTCGGCGGAGGGAACGGTGTATGAAGACACCTGGAACCCCGCACGCAACATCGTGTACCCGTTCCCAATCCCGAAAGAGTGGCCGCGTTACCTTGCCATCGACTTCGGCTTTACGCACCCCTTCGTCTGTTTGTGGGCGGCGCAAGACCCAGATGGCAGACTCTTCATCTACCGCCAAATCTACAAAACCAGAACACTGGTGGAAGATCACGCCAGACTTATCAAACAGGTTTCGCGGTGGGGTCAGCCAGGTGGCGATCCACTGCCACGTGCCATCATCTGCGATCACGATGCGGAAGATCGCGCGACGCTTGAGAGGCATCTAGGGTTGAGAACGCTGCCAGCACAGAAGAATGTGTCAGGCGGTATTCAGGCGGTGGCGTCGCGGTGGAAGGACGCGGGTGATGGCAAGCCGCGTCTAGCGATCTTGCGCGACGGATTAGTCGAACATGACCGCGAGCTGGCTGAGGCGAAGCAACCGACGTGCCTGGAAGAGGAGCCGGAATCGTATGTGTGGGATACCAGGAGCGGCATGAAGCGTGGTGAGCAACCCGTCAAAGAGTCAGATCATGCGCTGGATGCATGTCGCTATCTCGTGGCTTATTTTGATCTTGTGCCGTCCAGTGTGACCGTGAGCAATCGAGTGTATTAGGAGACAATATATGTTTATTCATGCATTGGTATGTGAGATGTGCAATAAGCAAGTAAAAATTGATCCATTAGCGATGCCAGACTTTTTGCAGATGCCGAAAGAATGGCTCATCCTCTCTTGCAACTCACTAGAAAAGCTTCAACGGCATTTCTGTTCAGAGCGGTGTCTCCGGTCGTGGCTGGCCCTGTCGCTTGAAGAGGATGGCCGACCTAGACTGAGTGACGAGCAAATGAAGAGTGTGGATGAAATTCGAGACACGCTTCATAAACACGCTCTTGCTAAAATGGAGACATTCCACAAACAGTACCCTGAACTGCGCCTGGAATGGTATTTTACCATAGATATTCTGTCGCGTGAGAAGACATTATGACCCAAACACCCACGCAGCCGCGCTATGACCTGACGGACGCGGATAAAGTGCGCCAGAAACAGATCGCGGCGGCCTGGAAGGCGTATCACGGCCAACTTGCCCCGCCTCTCAAACCGATGCCAGGCGATCCCGATGATAACGTATTGTCAAATAGGATGCAAGCCATTGTGGATCGCGGCATCGACTTTCTCTTCGGCCAGGAGTTGGAATTGGCGCTGGAAGAAGATGCGCCCAAAGCCGCGCAGGAATTTCTCAATGATGTGTGGGGGCGCAAAGAGCAACGCATCCCGCTCTTGCAGAAATTGGCGATGAACGGTGCAATGGCTGGCCGCGCGTTTCTTAGAATTGTGCCAGACACAGCAGGCAACTTCCGCCTGGTCGCGGTTGACCCTGCCACGGTCTTTGTGCAAACCGCGCCGCAAGACTGTGACACCGTCCTGCTCTACTGCATCGAGTACAGTGTGAGTGAGAAGATCAACGGCAAGCCCACCAGCGTCTACTACCATGAAGAGATCACGCGCATTGACCCCGACGGCAACGCTCGCCACGGTATGCCAGACTCCGACGACACGTGGGAAGTACGACACTGGACGCGCATCGGCGATCAGGGCAACTGGCAGCCGGTCGGCGACCCTATTGCGTGGAACTACGAGTTCTCTCCGCTGTTCAGTTGCCAGAACTTGCCGTTGCCGAACGAGTTCTGGGGGATGCCTGATCTGACACCTGATCTTATTGGTATCAACGTTGCCCTCAATCTCGTGCAAAGCAACATCAACCGCATCAACAAGCTCTTTGGCAGCCCGATTCTCTACGCCGTCGGAACGGGCATGCAGGTGATTGACCTGGCACCTGGTCGCATCATCGGCCTGCCAACCGATCAGAGCAAGATTGCGGCGGTGACGATCACGAGCGATCTGGCAAACGCGCTGGCCTTCGCCAACAACTTGCGCTCCGATCTGGATGAGCAAAGCGGTGTACCAGGCGTGGCGACGGGGCGTATCGTTGATTTGCCTCGTGGCAATATGAGCGGCATTGTGCTAGAACTCCTTTTTATGCCTCTGCTCAAAAAAACCGATAAGAAACGCTGCCTCTACGGCGACCTGATTATTGCCGTGTCCAAAGCGTTGCTGATCCTCAACAAGATGAGCGGTGGCATCAACATGACGTTGCCCTGGCAGAACCCGATGCCAGACGACGATCTGCAAAGTGTGCAGGCGGCTGTCCTCAAAAAACAGGTTGGTATCTCGGATAGCACGATCCAGCGCGAACTCGGCTACGATCCGGAGGAGGAGGCGCAACTGAACGCGGTTGAGGATGCACAGCAATTAACCAACTTCTCACGCGGCGTCGGCATGCCTCCAACGTCAACGCAACCTGGTCAGCCTGGTATTCCGCCGACACCAAGCGTGCCACCGGCGCAAGCAGGACAGCCAACACCGGCCCTACAGCCGACCAATGCTTCATAATGTATGCTTATGACTACTTGGTGTAATTCCTGTGAAAAGAGGTATCACGAGACAGTATGAAGAAAGATGGAATGACATGAAACCAAAACGCTATCTGATTTTCAACACCTGGAAGCTCAGGGGTAGTTATGCCCTGACCTTGAGCTACGGTGTCATTCCGCGCTACAGCATCGACGTGATGCTGTGTTTTGGACGGCGCATGCTG
>JAJZEJ010000298.1 GCA_021828635.1 Chloroflexota bacterium | reverse complement strand
CGACGTGAATTGTTCAGCGAACGCTTCAGAGCGTGTATGTGGCTTGCGTTGCTCCACTGGTTGCCTCCTCGCCAGACTTTAAGGGGTTTCGGCATGTTCCTCAAGTATATCACATACGAGGAGGCAAGGATTATTTTAGGCAGCTTTCGCTGTGAAGGTAAGGGTGATGACCACCTTATTTTGTGCGATGGCGATATTGGCCAGATTTGGTGGTTGCATACCGAAATCTGTCATGTAAATGGTGCTGGTAGCCGTTCCCGTTACGGTATTTCCCACCACTTTTCCCTGCACATCAAACGTCTCTTTATTGGTTTTGCCGTGCATGGTCATGTTACCGATCAGTTGGAAATGCACAGTTTGCCCATCACTGTAGCTGCTTGGCAATCCCTGTGTGCTAACTGAGACGAAGGTAGCATAGGGATACGTGTCCGTTTGCAACGTATTACGTTGTATATAGCGGTCACGCATTGCTGAGTCTGTTTGCAATGTTCTCAGATCAACCGTAATATTCATGCCTGTGACAAGTGGTGATGCACCGGTTTGGATATGAAAATTTCCCTGTACTGAATGCGTTGTACCAATCGCGTCATTATTTGGCTTGTTTTGGAAGATCAGGTTCTCATAGACGCTATAAGCGGCGGTAGTCTGGGCTGGAATAATTTGAAATGTCTGTAAATTGCTTGATGTGGTGATTATAGCCGTAGATGAGGCTGTGGTAGCTGTAGGGGTTATGGCTCCCGCTGCTTGATGGGGAGGGTTGGCGGTGCTGGCGAAGCGCGATATGGATGAGATACCGACAACGATGGCAATAATGATGATAAGGCCGATACCGGTCAGCCAGAGATAACGTTTCTGCATATGTACTCCTCTAAATCGGCTTATTCAGCATAATATTGCACAAGCCGAATATTTTTCTTGTATGAAACAGGCCAATGCCGTGTTCTGAGTATCGAGTATAAGAAAGCAACATGTGAAAACGATTAGAATTTACTATGATTGCTCTCATGTCATTTTGCCGTTCGCTTGGAATGGTAACAAAGCTGGCTTGACAAACGGTGTGATGCCTCCTACAATGTTTGTGTTGTGGAACGGTGTGTCTATTCCGTAGAATAGAGCGTGTTGAGGTTGCCTTGTATGAAGACATTGATCTGTCTATTTCTATTTTCGCAGGAGAGAAATGCATGGCAGACACTTCTGTTTCCGCGCAAGCTCGTTTACCAATGGAACTTTTTCGTCCCTCATTGTCTTATCCATCGCATGCTTATGCGGAAATGCTGGCTCATGCCGCCGAGCGTTACCCAGAACACGTCGCGGTTGTTTTCAAAGACGTTAATTTGACGTATCGTGAGTTAGATGCGCTAGTAAACTCATTAGCTCATGCTCTGCTCGACCTCGGTATTAGCAAGGGGCAAACTGTGGCTTTGTTTATGCCGAACCGACCTGAGTATCTGATTACCTGGTTTGCTATCACGCGCATTGGTGCGGTTGCCAGTCCCCTGAACCCTTCTTATAAAGAGCGTGAGATTGCTTACCAGTTGGATAATAGTCAGGCTGTGGCGATTGTAGTACAAGAAAGTTTGCTATCCCTGGTGCAGGCTGTGCGTCCAGAGCTAGCCGCATTGCGGCATCTCATTGCGCTAGATGTCCACACCCAGATTGCTCAAATACTCTCCTTCAGTCACTTACTACGCAGTTATCCGGCGACCCCACCGGTGTGTGATGAGATACAACAGGAAAGTTTGGTTGCTTTGCCATATAGTAGTGGCACAACGGGACTACCCAAAGGTGTCATGCTCAGCCACAAAAATCTTGTCTGCAACGCTGTTCAGTCGGTTGCGACAGCTCGTATCACGGTTGATGACCGTATGTTGATTTTCCTGCCCCTCTACCATATCTACGGTATTATGCTGATGGGGTGTGCAGCCCTCGCAGGGGCAAAAATTGTGCTGATGGAGCGTTTCGACGCTGAGACGTGTCTGCGATTGATTCAAGAGCAAGGTGTTACCCTCCTGTATTCTGTTCCCCAGGTGTTGGCGGCGCTGAACGATTGGCCGAGTTTACGTGACTATGATCTGCATACGGTGCGCTTTACCCAATGCGGTGCGGCTCCTGTGCCGCCGCCATTGGCACACCGCTTTGAGGAACGCACCAATATTCCTGTCATGACTTCCTATGGTCTGACTGAGGCATCACCAGGGACACACTCCAATCCGGTTTATGATCGCCGTTTCATGAGAATAGAGACTATCGGTTTGCCCGTGCATGATACTGAGCAAAAGATTGTAGATATCGAGACCGGCCAGATTGAACTGGGTGTTGGTGAAGAGGGTGAGTTAGTCGTCAGAGGGCCACAAGTGATGTTGGGCTACTGGAAAGCTCCGCAGGCCACAGCTGAGGCGCTTAGAGATGGATGGCTCTATACGGGTGATATTGGCTGGCGCGATGAAGATGGCTATGTGACGGTCACGGACCGCAAGAAAGAGATGATTAAGTACAAGGGATTTAGCATTGCACCTGCTCAAGTTGAAGCGTTGTTGCTTGAACATCCAGCTGTCGCCGATGTAGCCGTTGTGGCGAAGCCGAGCGATGAAGCTGGTGAAGTACCCAAAGCCTTTGTGGTACTGAGAGCTGGTTATGAGGGTCAGCAAGTGGATGAGTTGATGTCATGGGTTAATACGAAGCTTGCGACCTACAAGCATGTACGTGAGATAGAATATATTGAGACTATTCCCAGAAATCCTTCTGGAAAAATCTTGCGTCGTGTACTTAAAGAATTGGAACGCCAGAGGACGAGTTGAGCAAAGCTATGAAAGGAGCAACGAAGCTATGTCATCTGAACTGATTTCCCTGGAATACGACGAGCAATTTGCGACTATCACGTTGAATAATCCTAAGCGGCGCAATGCACTTTCACTCAATCTTATGCTAGCATTGACTGACGCCTTGCGCAAAGCGGGCGAGAGCAAGGCTCGTGGGGTCATTCTAGCGGCGAACGGGCCGGTGTTCTCCGCCGGACATGACTTCGCCGATATGGTAGGGCAAGACATTTTAGCCATGCGTCACTTGTTGCAGGTCTGCACCGCAATGATGGATACCATTCAGGCTATCCCACAGCCCGTGTTGGCACGTGTGCATGGTCTGGCTACTGCTGCCGGCTGCCAGCTTGTGGCAACCTGTGACCTGGCCGTGGCTTCGACTGAGGCCGGTTTTGCGACACCAGGGGGCAAAGGAGGCTGGTTCTGTACGACGCCGATGGTCGCGGTCAGCCGCAATATTGGCCGCAAACGCGCTCTTGAGATGCTACTGACCGGCGATGTGGTTGATGCTCAGACGGCTGCGGATTGGGGACTGGTCAACCGTGTCGTTCCGCCTGAACAATTG
>JAJZEJ010000109.1 GCA_021828635.1 Chloroflexota bacterium | reverse complement strand
CGTAGAAATGCCCAAAATGGGCGATACGATGGAAGAGGGGAAGATTCTCCGCTGGCTCAAAAAAGAGGGCGACTCAGTAAAGAAAGGCGAGCCAATCGCCGAGGTTGAGACGGACAAGGTCAATATTGAGATCGAATCTTTTGTCAGCGGCGTTCTGCGCAAAATTCTGGTTGCGGAGGGTAGCTCAGCACCCATCGGAGCCAACATCGCCTATGTTGGTGGCGCGGACGAATCAATCCCTGGCGACAAGAGCAACAATGGCAGCGCAAGCAGTGGCGCGGCCACAAAGGATGCCAGCAAAGCGGTTGGCAACAAGGGCGTGGAGAAGGCCACGGCAACCAGCACACAAAGTGCGCCCGTTGCCTCCACAACCACGCCGACTGAACCGACTCCAACAGTGCAGACGGCACAACCGACAAACGGTACACGCGAGCGCATCTTTATCTCGCCACTGGCCCGTCGTTTTGCCGAGCAGTATCAGATCGACTACTCGCATATTCAGGGTACCGGCCCAAATGGTCGCATCATTAAGCTCGATATCGATGCAGCTATCGCAATGCAACAGGCAGCAGCAGCACAACCAGTCACGCCAACAGCACCAGTTGCACCCACTCTGACTCCGGCTTACGCGCCAGCTGTAGCTGAGGTTGCCCCTGTCGCCGTAGAGGCAGCCGATGGTGATATCGAGATTCCATTGACCTCGATGCGGCGCACCATTGCACGGCGGCTCAGCCAGAGCATGCAAACAGCCCCGCACTTCTATGTCACCAGCATCATCGACACCGAGAAACTGGCAACACTGCGTCAGCAGATCAACGAGTACGCGGCTAAAGACCCACAGCCTATCAAGATCAGCTTCAACGATCTGATCGTCAAGGCTGTGGCCCGTGCGCTAGTCAACGTGCCAGCCGTCAACGTCAGCTTCGCGGAAGATCGCCTGATTCAGCATAAGCAGGTCAATATTGGCGTCGCCGTAGCTCTAGAACAAGGGCTAATCGTGCCGGTAGTGCGCAATGCCGACCAGCGTCCGATGCTCGATCTGGCGCGTGAAACTCGCCGCCTGGCCGAAGCAGCCCGCACTAACAAGTTGCGCCCAGAAGACTTTAGCGGTGGTACCTTCACCGTCAGCAACTTGGGAATGTTCGATGTGGATAGTTTCACTGCCGTCATCAACCCGTCGGAATCAGCGATCCTGGCTATCGGCTCCATCACGCCCACGCCCGTGGTGGTCGATGGTCAGGTCGTGGTACGTAACCGTATGAAGGTCACGCTCTCCTCCGATCACCGAGCCATTGATGGGGCGATTGCCGCCCGCTTCCTGCAAGAAGTCAAACGCCTGCTCGAAGAACCATTCGGGCTGCTAGTGTAAATCGAAGCAGTAATGCACAAACTGGATGTAGGGACCGATTTATCGCGTCCCTACATCTATTACAAAACTTGAAACGCACATATTACGGATGTTATACAAACGATGTTAAGGAGACAAAGGCATGGCTATAAGAACGATCAACGGCGTCACCCTAACATTGCTGCAAGGTGACATTGTGAAAGTGGAAGCAGACGCCATCGTCAATGCGGCCAATGCCTATCTTGCTGGTGGGGGTGGCGTCGATGGAGCCATTCACCGTGCTGGTGGGCCAGAGATTATGGCCGAGTGTCGCAAAATCGGTGGTTGCCCCACCGGTAGCGCCGTGGCAACAACAGCGGGACAACTCAAAGCGAAGTATGTTTTTCATGCAGTCGGCCCCGTCTACTACGGGCAAGCTGAAGATGCCCGTCTGCTCGCCAGCGCCTATCAAACCTGCCTGGACTTAGCCGAAAAACACACTATTCAGAGTATCGCTTTCCCCTCGCTCAGTACCGGAGCTTATGGCTATCCACTCCATGAAGCCGCTCCCATCGCTTTGCGCACCATCATAGAGCATCTCAAACAAAAGACGAGCCTGCGTACCGTCACCTTTGTCCTCTATGGTTCCCAGGCATACAATGCCTTCGAGAAAGCTCTGACGCAACTGGTACCATGGGCTGATGCTTGAATACGCACCTGTTCACCTCTGTTCCAATCATGTTATACTACATTAGAACAGAAGAACCAGTATCGTTAGGAGTGTTGTTGTATGGCAATCTCGCCTTTATTTGAAGCTTCCTCTCAGCTTCCACCGTCTATCACGCATGAATATGATGAACATAATACAATCACCTTGCATCACGGAGAAGCTCTAACATTTTTGCGCACAATTCCTGATGATGCAGTAAGGCTCATCGTTACCTCGCCTCCGTATAATATTGGCAAAGCTTATGAGCAGAAACGCGATATACAGAGCTATCTTGCGGAGCAAGAAGGCATCATTCATGAATTGATTCGCGTACTGGCCCATGATGGTAGTATCTGCTGGCAAACGGGCAATTTCGTCGATGAAGGCGAAGTCTTTCCACTCGACATGTTCTATTATCCGATCTTCAAAAAGTATGGCTTGCAACTCCGCAATCGGATTATCTGGCATTTTGAGCATGGTCTGCATGCCTCAAAACGCTTTTCTGGCCGCTATGAAACCCTGCTCTGGTTCACCAAAAGCGACGACTATATTTTTCAACTCGATCCGGTGCGTGTACCCTCCAAATATCCAGGCAAACGGCATTTCAAGGGGCCGAACAAAGGTCAGCTATCAGGCAATCCGCTCGGTAAAAATCCATCGGATGCATGGGAGTTTTTGCAAGAAGAGTGGGATACTGCCTATTGGGAAATTCCCAACGTCAAGGCCAACCATATCGAAAAGACTATCCATCCATGTCAGTTTCCTGTCGAACTGGTTGAACGCTGCGTCCTTGCGCTTACCGACGAACAAGACCGCGTGCTTGA
The DNA here is from genome assembly GCA_021828635.1 of Chloroflexota bacterium. The sequence goes on along the minus strand of JAJZEJ010000109.1, from coordinate 528 downwards.
CCCCTATTGTGGTGTCGGTTCCACGCTCATCGGCGCTCTGATGCACAATCGCCGTGCGCTCGGTGTAGATAAAGAATCAGAATATATCAGTATCAGCGAAGAGAGGATATATAGTCTCTACAATGGCACACTCAAGACACGCCCTATGGGCAAACCAGTTCATACCCCTTCTGGGCGAGAGAAGGTGGCTCAGGTACCGCTTGAGTGGACCGGACAACACTCGGCATAATTTATTCGTATAACACCCATCACATGGCACCCACAAGGGGCATCACTACATGTATTTTCACGCCGATGGCGCATGTTATATGTAGTGACACCCTTTGTGGGTACCATGTGATGGATATCATATGATACATATCAAACCTGATCCCGCAAGTATACCACTACTTCCTCGCGTCTCACCGACACCTGTTGCGCCTCAGTACCTTCGCGCACGCGCTGATCTTTAATGGTGACAACACCGTTAGCCAGTTCATCTTCGCCAATCAGGAGCGCATAGTCGGCAGCAGAGGATGAGACTTGCTT
>JAJZEJ010000602.1 GCA_021828635.1 Chloroflexota bacterium | reverse complement strand
CGTTTCGGGAATATTGGGCATATAAGAGACGACGCGATCACCCTTCTGTACACCCAATGTGCGTAAGCTATGCGCTACCGAAGCGACCTTCCGCTCCAACTCTTGCCAGGAGACTTCACGCAATGGTATGCGTTCTGAGCGGAAGACTATGGCGGGATGATCTGGAGTCGCATTTCTAAAAGCATGTTCAGCGTAGTTTAGCTCTGCGCCAGAGAACCAGACCGCGCCGGGCATCTTGCGCTCAGCCAGCACAGTAGTATAGGGTCTGGAGGCTTCGATGTGAAAATAATCCCAGAGCGAGGCCCAGAAATCCTCGATATGAGTGACTGACCATTGCCACAATTCGTCACGAGTATGCAGTGTTAGCCCTTTTGCCTGTTCGAGCCACTGTATATAGCGGACCACGTTGGCCTGTTGCTGGCGTGTTTCGTCTGGCTCCCACAGAGGAGCGCCGTCATGAAAAGAAGTCACCATTGTACCCTTTCCTCTACGGGTATGGGCGTGATGAGTCGCCCATATATAGTTGACTGACCATCTGTCTCATATGTTAGCACATGAGTAGCAACGTGCGTGATATGATTGACAGGAAAGGATTATATTCATTTGGCGACAACGCAAAAAACTGTACACGTAACGACTACTGCACGCCCGACCCGGCAGCGACCATCGTTTCTGCTCTTTTTTCTCTGTTGTTCTGAGTTCCTCTATCTTCTAATTGTCGCTCTTTCGCCTCTGCCGTCGCTCCGACTTTTTCAAACGCCCATTGCAGCCGCCTATCCCTGGACGCTCATTCCCATGCATGAGTTACTAAAGTTTGTTGGATCCTATGCGACAGCACTGCTCTGGCATGGGCAGGATTCTTCATTTCTACTGCTAGTGGCTATCTGTACACTTTTTAGTATCTATATCGGACTGATTTACCTAGTACGGCGTCCCACTCATGAGATGCTTGTAACCGAGAACGGGAAGCAAGAAATACATCGGCGTTATTTCGATATGCAGTCGCCGCGCTGGTTGTGCCTGTTGTTGCTAGGTGTCATCATCTTTGGTGTGACACTCCTTTTTCAGCCAAAGCTTTTTTCTGACGATGTCTTCACTTACATTTTCTCCGGGCGCATCCTGGTTGTCTATGGTGCTGATCCGCTCAATACCGCACCCTATCAATATGCCAGTGACCCGTATTTACAATGGGTTCTCTCAGGACGCTCGGCCCCCAATATCTATGGGCCGCTCTGGTTATGCGTCAGTTCGCTCCTGGTCAGCTTTCGTGCCAATCCTGCTGTGACACTGTTGCTCTTCAAAGGGCTGGCGTTGCTGGCTCATCTACTGAATAGCTTGCTCGTTTGGGCTATTCTTAGTCGGGTCGCGCCTTCAAGGCGTTTTTTGGGTACTCTGCTGTATGCCTGGAATCCTCTGGCAGTTATTGAATTGACAGGAAGCGGACATAGCGAAGGCTTGCTGATGTTGGTATTGCTACTGGCTATCTGGTTCCTTGTACAAGAGGCTGATGTTTGGCATCGTATAGGTGTATGCCTCTTTTTTGGCCTTGCAGTCAGCATTAATCTGATTGCTCTGCTGGTTGCGCCACTTTACATCTGGTTTGACCTGCGAACTCAGAAGAAGATGGATAAAATTATTTGGGGTTGTTGTTGGCGCTCGCTCTGTATGCTGCTGCCCGCCGTCGCTATCTCGTTGCCATTCTGGCGCGGAGCATCAACATTCTTCGCCTTGACTTCCGCTATCGATATGGCTCATTTCATCCATTCACCGGTTGGTGATCTTGCCACACCGTTACGTCTGGCCTTTCTAGGTGTGGCGGATTTTCTGCACTTTCCGTCATTCCTTCAGCCATTCACCTCTGCCGACATCACACTACGCGCCACTGCAACGCTGATTTTTGTCCTCATCTACAGCCATCTTTTTGGCAGAGTAAAACGTGCGCCGACTACCATTGCTGGCATGGATTATAGCGCGAAGCGTGACCCCGAAGTGCAACCACCTGGCTATGACATCCTACTCAGTAGTTGCGGTATCGCCGTCTTTTGGTACATGGTACTTGTTTCGGGCTGGTTCTGGCCCTGGTATATGCTCTGGATTCTTTGGGCCGTTGTGCTAGGAGGTCTGGATGCTTTTACGGGAACCGTGTTAGTATTATCAGGTACCTCCCTGCTGCTTTATCCATTACGCAGACTCGTTTGGGGACCTGTGGCGACCTATGAACCAGCACTGATCTTTGGTATTCCTCTGCTTTATCTGATTATCCTACGTAAGAAGCAGAAAAAGCGTGAAAGGACGCAAACCATTTATGACGGAAGAAGTGAAACAGCGCAAGATTGAGCATGTGAGTGTGGCATTAGGCGAGGATGTAGCCGTTCCCCAACATGCCGCCTGGAGCGATATTCAGTTTGTCCATCAGGCATTACCAGAAGTAGATCTAGATGCAATAGATACGAGTGTGACCTTTCTTGGACGTACTCTGCGCTATCCCATTTTCATCTCTTCGCTCACCGGAGGACACCCCGATGTGACCACTATCAATCGTAATCTAGCACGTGCTGCTGAAACCTATGGTGTGGCGCTAGGGGTGGGCAGCCAACGTGCCGCCATTGTCAATCCCGATGTCGCGCCAAGCTATGCTGTGACGCGCGAGTACGCTCCCAATGCCTTTCTTATAGCCAACATTGGCGCACCGCAACTTATCCCACAGGCACGCCATGATGCTTTTACTATAGCGCAGGTGCGGCAGGCTATTGAGATGATTGGTGCGAATGCGCTGGCTGTGCATATGAATAGTCTACAAGAGGCAGCGCAACCGGAGGGAGATCGTCGGGCTGTAGGCGAGGCGGCAGCACTCAAAAAGGTGACGCAGTTTATCAATATACCAGTGATCGCTAAAGAAACAGGGGCGGGTGTCTGTCGTGAGCAAGCTCTGTTGCTACACTCCTGCGGCGTCTCCGCTATCGATGTAGGTGGGGCTGGTGGGAGCAGCATGTCAGCGATGGAGGCGGCCCGTTCCCGTTCCCGTGGTGACGAGCGCAACCTCAATATCGGTTTGCTTTATCGTGATTGGGGCATTCCCACGCCCATTGCTGTTGTCGAAGCCTCGACCGCACATCTCCCCTTGATTTCTACTGGCGGCGTGCGCAGTGGATTGGACATGGCTCGTGCTATTGCATTGGGCGCAGCCCTTGTTGGGATGGCTTTCCCGTTCTTAAAAGCCGCCAGTGAAAGCTATGAAAGTGTGTGTGAATTGATGGAGACCGTCATTACGCAGTTGAAAGTTGCCATGCAACTGAGCGGTGCGGCCAGCATCAGCCAGTTACGCGAGGTCGATGTTGTGGTGACAGGTGCGACCCGTGAATGGCTGACATTACGCGGCTTTGAAGACG
>JAJZEJ010000304.1 GCA_021828635.1 Chloroflexota bacterium | reverse complement strand
TGCTACTGTAGCATGTGATGCCGTGCTGGTTACTGCCAGCCTGCCGGGTCATGTCCCCGCAGCGATGACAGCCCTGCAAGCTGGCAAACATGTACTGCTTGAGAAACCTTTTGCACCTACGCTTGCTGAGGCACGCCAGCTCGTTACACTGGCTCGCCAGCAGGATCGCATTTTGATGATTAGCCAGAACTATCGGTTCCACCCGGCAGTGCAACGTGTCAGAGACCTGATTCGGGAGCAGACCCTCGGTCCTGTGGGAACAGTACATATTGCTTTTCGGAAATTTCGCAATACCGCACCAAGAGAGAGCAATCCTCACTACCACATCTGGCAACCTCTTCTCGCGGATATGTCTATTCATCACTTTGATCTCATGCGCTACATTCTCGGCCAGGAGGCCACAGACCTCTTCTGCCAGGCGTGGAATCCTACGTGGAGCAATTTTGATGAACCTGCGAGTGCAGCCGCTGTCATCACCTTTTCTGCTGGAACAATCGTTAATTATCAGGGCAGTTGGGTGAGTACTGGTCCGCAGACCAGTTGGGCAGGATTTTGGCGGGTGGAGTGTGAGAGAGGTGAGCTATGCTGGGAGAGCAGGGGGAGCGGAGAGACCGATGTACCAGACCGTGCTACCATGCGTGTCTTAGGCGGCGAACCAGAGGAGATTGCGCTTCCCACGATGGCCCGGATTGATCGGCATGGGAGTTTGGATGCGTTTGTCCAGGCGGTTCATAGCGGCAAGGAGCCGGGTAGTTCCGGGCGCGACAATCTAGGAACGCTCGCCTTGATGCTTGCTGCAATAACATCATCGAACAATCATGCCGCACTTCACCTGAGCCGACCGTAAGCTCGCTACAATATATGCTCCCTAACCCGCCTTCGTGGCGGGTTGACGTTTTTTTGGGGTATACTTGCATTGGTGTTGAGCCTGGATACGCGAACAGAGATTGTTCAACGAGAATGCAATGCTAGGAGCAGAGAGATGCAGCAGGATAAAGAGCAACCGAGAGCGGAGAATGGGACGCGCAACCTTGCCGACGAAGACCTGACGCAAGCGGTGCTGGCGAGCTTTGCGGAGGCCCAGCCTGAGCGGTTTCAGCAGATTGTGCAGAGCCTCGTCAAGCATCTGCACGCCTTCGTCAAGGATGTTGCGCTGACCGAGGAGGAGTGGTTTCGCGGCATCGACTTCCTGACCCGTACCGGCTATATCACCGATGAGAAGCGCCAGGAGTTTATTTTACTTTCGGATGTCTTAGGCGTTTCCATGCTGGTAATCGGCTTAAACAACAAGAAACCTGCCGAGGCCACCGCGTCTACGGTCTTCGGCCCTTTCTTTTTCGAGGGTTCACCAGCTTTCGCCAATGGCGACGACATAGCGAATGGAGCGTCTGGTGAGCCATGCTTCATGCAGGGGCGCGTGCTATCGATCACAGGCGAACCGCTAGCTAACGCGCACATCGAAATCTGGCAGGCCGATGACGAGGGTTTCTACGATGTGCAGTATAAAGACCTCTCGCAAGCACAAGGGCGCGGCCATCTCTCTTCCGATAGCGAGGGGCGCTATTATTTCTGGTCGGTCAAACCGCAGGCTTACCCAATTCCAGACGATGGACCGGTGGGCGAACTGATGAATGCGGCACATCGTAGCCCCATGCGTCCGGCGCATGTTCACTTTATGATTACGTTGACAGGTTACAAAACCCTCATTACTCACGTCTTCAAGGAGGGTGATCGCTATCTCGATTCGGACGCCGTTTTCGGTGTGAAGAGTTCGCTGATTACAGGCTTTGAGCGCCACGAGCCGGGGATTGCCCCCGATGGTAAGCACATGAATGTAGCGTTTTATACCATGAACTACGATTTTGTGCTGGCATCCGATGATTGAGGGCGTGTACATATTTATACAAGAATAGGCAGGACGATTCCTTGTGGTTGTTTTGTCTGCTTGACAATCTCATCCTCTAGATAAGATACTATTGCTCATAAGAGCGTATGTGTATCATTATATGGTCCCAGAGATAGAGAAGGCGCAAGCCAGTAGCAAAGGAAAAAATTATGCTGAACACCGAAGTTCCTCAAGAACTGGACAACTTTTTCGCCTTTATTCAAGACCCCTATCCGGTCTATACCTACCTGCGCGAACACGAGCCGGTGCGCTGGAATCCCATGTTCAACTGCTATATGCTGAGCAGATTCGATGATGTCAATATGGCCTTTTTCGATCATCGCCGCTTCTCCTCCGATATCTGGTCGGAGGTGCCTGAGCGCGTTGGCTTTAATGGCGATGACGAGTCGAGCCTCTATCTCAAGCAGATCATCCCCTTCCTGGCCTACAATCTGCAAGGTATGGATGCTCCCGGCCATACGCGCCAGCGCACATTGATGGCAAAAACCTTCACACCACGCATGATCGAAGCGTTCAGACCGACGGTGCAAAAGCTAGTCAATGAGCTGATCGATGCTCGTTTAGCCGAGGGAACAATGGATGTCGTGGCTGATCTGGCCTATCCACTGCCCTCGAACGTCATTCTGGACCTGCTCGGCATTCCCAGAGAGGGCCGATCCTACATTAAGGCCAGTGCCGATGCCATTAACGAGTTTGTCAACACAATGCTGTTTTATGGGCCAGAGGTCTGGCCGCGCCTGGCTGGTGTTTTCGCCGATGTCAAGACCTATCTGAAAAACCTGATTGCTGAACGGCGCAAGCACCCAGGTGAAGACCTGCTCACCAAAATGGCGCTAGCCGAAGAGAATGGCGATATCCTGGACGATGACGAAATCGTGATAGCCACGAATTTTCTTCTTTTCGCCGGACATGAGACGACCGCCAACCTGATCGCGGTTGGTCTCTATTCCCTGTTGAAGAATCCCGAGCAGATAGAGCAGTTGCGAGCCGACCCATCGAAGGTGCCGACGGCGGTAGAGGAATTGTTGCGCTATGTTAGTCCGGTGCATACATTGGCTCGTCGCACAATGCAAGAAATAGAGTTGCATGGTGTAACCATTCCTCAATATAGCAGTATCTACCTGCTTGTTGGTGCGGCCAACCGTGACGCCGAAAAATTTCCCGATCCTGAGCGTCTGGACATCAATCGTCCACCCACACGCACACTGGGTTTCGGCTATGGCATCCACTATTGTCTCGGCGCGGCGCTGGCGCGTATGGAGAGCCAGGTAGTCTTCGAGACGCTTTTCAAACGCTTGCCCACTCTCAGAATGACCAGCGAGATGCCCGAATTTCGTCCGAACTACTCTCTGCGCGGCTTGCTCAGCCTGCCGGTGGCGTTCTAAAGCATGAATACACCTGACACATGACATCCACATAGTGCACGCCGCAATCGACGATGGGCGAGATTGAGTTCAGCAGTTGTTTGTGCACCGCCCACTGGGG
>JAJZEJ010000397.1 GCA_021828635.1 Chloroflexota bacterium | reverse complement strand
CTGGCGGTGCCACGCGATGAACACGCGCCATCGCCAGAGCCATCATCCGTATCTCCCATTCGTGTTCTCGTGGTTGATGACCACGAGGTAGTACGTAAAGGCATTTGTACACTCCTCGCTGAGGAAAACGATTTTGAAGTTGTTGGACAGGCAGGCACAAGCAATGGCGCACTGGCACTGACCTTGCAACACCAGCCCAACATCATCTTGCTAGACATCTGGCTCGGCACACTGAATGCGCTTGATATTGTGCAGCAATTGCAGCGTATTTGCGCAGGTATCCATATTGTCATCTTTACCGGCATCATGGACGATGAATACCTTTTTCGAGCTATACGTCTTGGTGTGCATGGCTATCTGCAAAAATCGCTTCCTCTCGGCGAGTTATTGACAGCATTACGGGCGGTTTATCGCGGCGAGCGTGTCATCAGCGATCCACACGTGATTACGCAATTACTCAATGAGTACAGCCGTTTATCAAAAGAGCAGGAACGGCTCCGTTCAGGACTCAGCGACCTGGAGATCAAACTGGTACGCCTGGCTGCTGATGGGTGTAGCAATAAAGAGATAGCGGCACGCCAATTTTGGAGCGAGGTGACAGTCAAACGCAAAATGCAAGATATCTATCGTAAGCTCCAGGTGACAGACCGCGCTCAGGCGGTAGCCGAAGCTATGCGGATGGGTTTGATTTAATCGTAGGGGCGTCATGAATGACGCCCTGGAAGCCTGTCGATCTGCTCACAGGGCGTGATAAATCACGCCCCTACGAATTACAAAGGAGATAATTTATGACGGAGTGTCCACAATGTGGAACGATGAATGAGGATGATGTCAAGAATTGCACGGGATGTCGCGTGAACATGTACTGGGCATTCCAGCACTATGATGAGCTGGCGCATCTGCGCGAGGCGAACCGACTCGCCGCACGTCCGCAAACGGCGTCATTTCTGGTTGAGACCAGTGGGCGCATTGATAACGGTCCCACGGCTGGCTGGCTGCGCAACACCATCCGCAAATTCGGCTTCCACGACGCTGGCAAAAAAGTCAGTACCATCTCTGAATAATGGATAGTTATGAAGAAGGGGCAAGCGACACGTCGCTTACCCCTTCTTCATAACTAAAAAGCTATTTCGTGGAACCGGCCAGAGGTGCTTTCTGGTTCACCTCGGTGGGCAGGGGCTGATACATGCCACCAGCGTTGAACCACGCTGACGCCAGACGAATGCCTTCACGCAGGTCTACTTTTGGCTCGAAGCCCAGTTCGCGCCGCGCCTTCTCGATGCTGTGCCGATTATCGGTACCGAACATCAACGATCCATGCTGTGTCACAAATGGATCAGAATGCGTCACGTAGGTCAATTTCTCCGCTACTTTGCTGCCATAGAAGATTGGCAAGAAGGGTAGATGGCGCGTCGGACGAACACCACCAACGCAGTCAGCGATCTCGTTGAACATCTCCTGCTGCGTCAATGGGCGATCATTGGTGATATTGTAGACATTGCCGGGGGCGTTCTCGTGATAAGCTGCTAGCAGGAAACCCTGCACTATATCGGTGATATAGCAGAATGGTAGCGCGTTATCGCCGCGTCCAATGATGACCCCCTTGCCATCTTTCATGCGCTGCGCCATACGTCCGAAGTTGAGTTTGTCGCCAGCACCAAAGAAGCTGCCAGGACGCACAATAACCGTTTCCATCTGGCTGGTCAGCATCAGGCGGCGTACCATACGATCAGCTTCGGCCTTTGTCTGACTGTAGGGATGCTCATCGGGATTGAAGCGATCATTCTCGGTCATATAACGCCCATTGCCCAGGCCATAGACGGTATGAGAACTGGTATGCACAAAACGGCGCACACCAGCCGCCTGCGCGGCCTTATATAGATTTTCTGTTCCGGTGACATTCACCTTGCGATAATCAGAGATAGGACGCCAGATACCCATCATTGCGGCTAGATGAAAAATTAGATCAACATCCTTAACGGCGGGTGTTAGCGTGCGTGCCTCCGTAATATCACCACGAACAACCTCAACACCCTGCGCGACCAATTTATCTGCATTTTCTACAGGCAAGACCAGGGCGCGAATCTGTTCGCCACGCCCCTGCAAATCTTTTATAAGATGCCCACCAAGTAGACCAGTGGCACCTGTTATCAGTACTTTCATTATATTCCTCCAGCTTTTCCATAACACGACATGGATATATCAGTGTACAATATACAATAAGATGTACCCATCGTAGTATGCAACGAGTAGAGCTAAATTCCTAGAGTCGAAAGGCCAGGAAGTACTACCTGCCATGCACGAAGCTGTACAATTCATTTTTAGCAGGAGATTAAATTATGCTAGATAGCAGCCAAAGCAACCAAAGCAGCCGAACATTTGAGCAAGGTTTGACAGAGAACGAATACACGCAACTCAAACAGGGTGTTGTACAGGACCAGATACGGGCCTTGCAAGAAGGTATAGTAGGAGCCGGAACCGTGCAGCCTATAGTTCCACTAGCCCCACAGCTTCCAGCGTGGCCTACCTCGCGTCCAGGTCCACTTACTACGCCGCCACCAGTCGGTACGCACCCCATCAATTCTCTACGCCCGGAACAGGTGACAGGGCTTGAGAATCAGACCTCTGATACATTCGGCGAAGAATTACCATTACATGCTCTATCCGATCCCTATTTGGAGCAGCGCGTCAATATTGGACAGCCGGAAGCTGCACCCGAACCGCACAAAAAACCCAAACAACGCCTCTAACACTAATGCATATCCGAAAATGAGTGATTTGACTACATAACCCCCATAAGGGGTGTCACTACATGCATGCCACGCCGGATTCGCACGATAGATGTAGTAGTATCCCTTATGGGGGCTATGCTTGCTCCATGTTCACTATTCGCCTTTTATTTCCGAATAAGTTCTTATAGGTGCCATGTCCATTGCATATTTTCGTTTACTACGCCCACTACGCCCACTACGCCCACTTGCGTTTGTTAGAGCGTTGTTCGGAGGAGAGCAACACAGGGTAAACCTCGATTTCGGGTGGGAAGTGCATACGCTGCACATCGCCAGCCCAGAAGAGCTGCTTCATCATCTCGGCCACCGCGTAGAGCAGATGCTGAAGCGCGGCCTCACGTCCCTGCTCATAAGGATCGCTCCCCTGGTAGGCGGCGAGTTCGACAAAGCTACTATTAAGTGATACGAGATCGCTCAGACGCACTAGATAGATATCCATTTTGACATCACCGTTATCAACGGGAAGCATGACGCGCAGTTCAGGCATGTGATCAATGATATCGAGGCGATAGAAGACCCCGTAGTGATCGCGCGATGCCTGGAAAATGGACACTTCTGGTAGCGAATCGCCGAAGTTGTGTGCCATCTGCCTGTCTTCTGGACGTTC
>JAJZEJ010000589.1 GCA_021828635.1 Chloroflexota bacterium | reverse complement strand
GCACCACGGCGATGGGCAGCATATTGAGCTAGACGACATCAGTACAGGTTGACCTGTAGAAATCTTCATCGATTTTAGAAGGAGAGAGGAATGCCGAAAGCTGTCAAGATAGGGGTCATTGGCGCGGGTAGTGCGCAGTTCTCATTAGGGTTAGTGCGTGACTTGATTCTGACCGAGAGTCTGCACGGGAGTACTGTCTGTTTTATGGATATCGATCAAGAGCGTCTTGATCTTGTTTACCGTCTTGCGCAACGCTATGTCGAAGAGTTGGGGGTAGACCTGCATTTTGAACGCAGTGCAGAGCGTCGGGCCGCGCTTGTTGACGCCGACTTTGTGATTAATACGGCTCTGGTTGGTGGACATGGGGCAGAAGAGGCTGAACGCCATCTCTCTGATGAGCATGGGTATTATCGTGGTGTGCGCGAGATTCCCATGCAACGTCAATTGCATATGATGCTCTCAGTGGCACGCGATATGGAACGGCTTTGCCCGCAGGCGTGGCTCATTCAATCTAGTAATCCTGTCTTTGAAGGTTGCACCTTAATGACACGCGAAACTGGCATCAAGGTTGTTGGCCTCTGTCATGGCTTCGCGGGCTATCGCAAGATTTGTCGCGTGCTAGGCATCGATCCGGCGGACGTAACCTGGCAAGCTCCTGGTTTCAACCATGTTATCTACTTAACCGATTTACGCTATCAGGGCCAGAGTGTGTATCCATTGCTTGATAAATGGATTGCCAATCAGGCAGAACAGTATTGGTCAACCTATCAGCCGAGCTATGGTGAGACCGACATGTCGCGTTCAGCGATAGATCAGTATCAGCGATTAGGACTGTTGCCGTTGGGCGATACCTCACGGGCCTTTACGACTTGGTGGTATCATAGCGACCTCGCGGCGAAGCAGCACTGGTTCGGCCCGCTTGGTGGTTTCGATTCCGAGATCGGCTGGCAAATGTATCTGGATAAGTTGCAGCAAAACCTGGAAATGATTGCTCATGCCGTGCGTGACGAGTCTACTCCGATCAGCAAAGCTCTTCCATTGACGCATAGCGGCGAGTTGCAGCTTCCTCTAATTGATTCACTAACCAATGATGTGCAGCGCATTATGCAGGTCAACATGCCTAACAATGGTACCATTCAAGGCATTCCCGACAATGTGGTTGTAGAGGGGCAGGCGGTTTTGAGCGGTAAAGGCATTCAAATGTTGCAGGTGGGCAAATTGCCTGAAACACTGATGATGCAGATTATGTGGCCGCGCTGGTTGCTGCTCGAACGAACCCTCTCAGCCTATCTGCACCACGATTTGGCCTTACTGCGCGATCTCATCATGAATGATCATCGCACGCGCTCTCCTGAACAGGCGGAGAAATTGCTGGCGGCTATGTTCGCCTTGCCATGTAATGCTGAGATGGCATGCTGGTACGGTTATCCGTCAGGCTCTTGACATATCATTGGCTGTACGCTTCTTGATGTGAAACATGGCACCCACAAGGGGTGCCACTACATCAAGTCACGCCGCCTGCGGCCTCACTACATGTAGTGACACCCCTTGTGGGTGCCATGCAAACCATGTGTCGTGCTAGATGAGATTGATAAAGTACTATGTTACCTTTGAGGAGGTATTCACCTTATGTCGAAGTCATGGCGAGGAGTATTCACAATACCCTGTACGCCTTTTACCGAGACTGGCCTGCTTGATCTGGACAGCTTGCGCCGCGAGGTAGCATTCTGCCTGGATGCTGGTGCGCACGGGATTGTCGCGCCCGTCAATGCCTCAGAGTTCTGGACGCTCTCCGATGACGAGCGCAAATTGGTCGCGCAAGTCATTGTTGAGGCTACGGATGGGTGTGTGCCAACCGTGATCGGCGTAACCGGCGCATCTACACAGAGCGCCGTTGCCTTTGCTCAACATGCCGAAGAGATTGGGGCCGATGCCGTTATTGCGCTCCCCCCTCATGTGCGCTCTGTCTCACCTAACGCAATTTTCGCGTATTATCGTGCTATCTCTGAGGCGGTGAACATCCCAATTTTTGTGCAGAATCACGATGCTCCAGCGGGTACGCGCATGAGTCCAGAGTTTGTAGCCCAGCTTGTGCGCGAACTGGAACATGTCGATTGGGTTAAAGAAGAGACCTTTCCCCCTGGTCATGCGATTGAAAAAGAGATCGCACTGTGTGGTTCCAAGCTGCAAGGTGTGATGGGAGGCGTTGCAGGGCGCTACCTGTTTGATGAATATCGCCGTGGTGCCTGTGGAACCATGCCCGCCTGCGAAGCCACGGATATTCATGTCCAAATATGGAATGCGCTTGATGCTGGCGATGAGCAGCAAGCACGAGTGTTGTCAAATCGGCTGCTACCTCTCTTGAATTATGAAGCTCTGCTACCTGGGGTCTATAAGGCTGTGTTAAAGCGGCGTGGTATCATTGCCTCTGACTACTTGCGCAGCGAGGCCGGTAATCCGCTTGATGCGTTCGACCATCAAGAGTTGAGTACGATTTTTGCCGATTTGCGCGACCTCTTTCTGCTCGCGCCACCCGTGTAGAGGGTTCACTTAGTAGAGAAGGAATGCTGTAAATGAAAATCGTTAATGTGCGAACACATGTGGTCGGCAACCCCTGGAAAAACTGGGTCTTTGTCGAGCTTATCACGGATGAAGGCATTGTTGGTATCGGTGAGGCAACCGGCGGATTAAGCACAAAACCCAATGAAGCTGCTGTGCATGAACTGCGCCCACTCTATCTAGGGCAAGACCCACGCAATGTCGTCGCCATCTGGGACCGCATGCATAAGGGAATCTTTCTTGGACAAAATACGGCTATGTCTGCCATTGATATGGCCTGCTGGGATATTCTTGGTAAGTCGCTCAATGTGCCAGTCTGGCGTTTACTTGGCGGCCAGACTCGCACGCGCATTCGAGCATATGCCAATGGTTGGTATCAAGGGCCACGCGACCCGCGCTTCTTCGCTGAGCGTGCCGCCGAGATTGCTGCAATGGGCTATACGGCGCTCAAGTTTGACCCTTTTGGCGATGCCTACCGCTTTATCAGCCGCGACGAATTGCGGCTCTCGCTCGCCATTGTCAGTGCGGTACGCGCTGCCGTCGGCGACTCAGTAGACCTGCTGATCGAAGGACATGACCGTTTTGCTGTCTCAACGGCGATTGAGGTGGGACGCGGCCTGATCGAGTTTCAACCATTTTGGTTCGAGACGCCAGTGATGTCAACGGAGATTGACGCAATGGCCGAGGTTGCACGCGCTCTGCCCATTCGCGTGGTTGGCGGAGAGCGTTCCTCGCGGAAAGCGGATTTCGCGCGTCTCCTGCAAACACGGGTGATTGATGTGATCCAACCAGAACTCTTAAACTGTGGGGGCGTCACAGGGCTGGTTAAAGTAGCGGCACTGG
>JAJZEJ010000226.1 GCA_021828635.1 Chloroflexota bacterium | reverse complement strand
ACTCGAACGCCCTTCGCCCCAGTATTCATCAACATGAAACAGCCAGTACCATAGGTGTTCTTCGCCATACCAACCTCATAGCACGCCTGACCGAAGGTTGCGGCTTGCTGGTCGCCAGCGACACCCGCGATGGGAATGGGAGCGCCAAAGAACTCTGATGCGGTCTCGCCAAAGACGCCACTAGACGGCATCACGGTGGGCAACATCGAGGTGGGGATGTCCAGTTCGTTGAGAATAACATCATCCCACTTTTTCTCGTAGATGTTGTAAATCAACGTGCGCGAGGCGTTCGAGTAGTCGGTAGCGTGGATACGGCCATTGGAGAGACGCCACATCAGGAAGGTATCGATGGTGCCAAAGAGCAACTCGCCTCGCTCGGCCTGCGCACGCGCACCCTCAACATTGTCGAGAATCCACTTGATCTTGGTGCCAGCGAAATAGGCATCGGTCACGAGTCCTGTGCGGGCGCGAATCTCTTTATCAAAACCCTTCGCTGTCAATGCCTCACAAATAGACACCGTCTGGCGACTCTGCCAGACAATCGCATTGTAGACAGGCTTGCCAGTGGATTTCTCCCACACCACGGCGGTCTCGCGCTGATTGGTGATACCGATAGCGGCAATATCACTGGCGCTCGCTCCCGCCTTTTTCATAGCTTCCTGAGCCACAGTAATCTGGCTATTCCAGATATCCTCCGCGTTGTGTTCGACCCAGCCGGGCTGCGGGTAGAGTTGGGGAAACTCTTGCTGCGCGACACTCACAATTGCGCCATTATGGTCGAAAACGATGGCGCGTGAGCTGGTAGTACCCTGGTCAAGAGCCAGTATGTACTTTGCCATGAGAACCTCTTCCTTTCGTGGGGCAGACCTTGCCCCCAAATCCTGGTGTGGCATGCATGGTTAGATGCCATTCAGCTTGTCCACACCTCCACAACAATGTACTCATAAGTACGAGCCACATAGCTCATACCGATGACAAGATGTATATTCAATGCGCTGACTACCTTGCCAGCACGAGAGGCTATGCATGTTTCGTTGTAAAAAGGCGAAATATAGTAAATACTGTCTTTATGGAACAAGACAGTGGAAATATAAGCGTCTCAATGTATCAATGAATCTGATAAACCTAAATCGAGTGTTATTAAGCGACCGACCACAAATCATCACGCGACACAAAGATGCCACTCGCGCCATTACGTAACACGGAACGGATATGCTCGGCTTCCAGCACCAGACCAGAGGCCAGAAATGGCAACGGCAATGGTGCAAGCAGGCGTGGAATGACATGCGGTATCACCAGGGCTGGAGAAATATCGAGCATGTCAATGATCGACGTATCTAACGCCTCCAGGGCTGCATCCAGACCCGTTGAGTCCAGCACGTACATACGTTGAATGGTTTCCAGGCCGTAATCTTTGGCGATTGCCAGTACACGAGGGTGAGTTGAGATAATGCCAGTGATAGACATGCGTTCACTCAGACAACGTATACCTGCGCTATCCGCGTGGATGCCATCAATATGGTCAATACTAACATAGGTGGGTATTTGCCGCTGTCTCGCCCGTTCAAGAAAACCTGTCAGCTCAAACAGGTTACAGTGCCGCAACAGGACAGCACGCGCCGATGGGATATCGAAGACACGTGAGAGTTGTGCCTTCTGTTCGATCACTGGTATGATCTTGCTGCGCGTATCCTGCGTAAGAGAGGTGAGCAGTGAGCCACCAGATTGATTATGCATAATGCACCTCTGGTCATAGCTAAAAAACAACAAAGCCCTAAGCCTTTCCTCAAGGTCGGCTCAGGACTTCTCATTTTCACTGTCCCATTGAGCTATTCGGTTGTTTTATGCTTCCCTGTACGAACTATACAACCCGTTTCGGTTGTCTTATAATGATATTACTCGGCAGAAGTCTGTTTGTCAAGGGGTGTGGTCTATGGTTAAGAATATTCGATGACAAAACAAGAATTTTTACAGTTAGCCCAGCGTTATCCGGTAGCGGCAGCCATAAAAACGCCGGAAGATATGCGCGTGGCTCTGGCTTCACGTGCACTGCTCCTATTCATCCTCAAGGGTGACGGCTTTGAGCTGGCCTCATTTGTTGCGCAGGCCCATCGCATGGGCAAAGGCGTGGTGGTTCACCTGGACCTGGTGAGTGGCGTGGGAAAAGATCGCGCTGGTATTCAATACCTGCATCAAATTGGCGTTGATGCCATTATCACAAGTCGCTCGCAACTGGTTTCGGCGGGCAAGGCAGTGGGGCTGGTCACAATCCAGCGCCTGCTGCTGGCCGATGACTCTGCGTTGGATACGGGAGTACGCACCATTGCGCGTGCCGCTCCCGATATTGTCGAGGTGCTACCCGGCATCATTTTCCCAGAGGTAGCACCAATTTTACAACAACTACTGGCCGGACCCTTCATCGCCGGTGGCTTTATTCGTACTGCCGGGGATGTCGCACGCATTCGGGCGGCTGGCTGCATCTTATGCAGCAGCAGTACCTATGATCTCTGGCATAGTGCAACGAAGACATGAGGAGTTTCTTTATGCGTAACATCCCTAATATATTGAGCGTGAGTCGGCTGATAGCCACGGTACTGGTCTTTATCCTGGTGCTGGTCAATCAGCCCTGGGCTTTCTTAGTAGCTACACTGCTGTTTTTGCTAGCCTCTATCACCGATCTCCTGGATGGCTACCTGGCGCGGCGCATGCACATCGTCTCCCCACTGGGCGTCTTTCTCGACCTGACTGCCGACAAAGTATTCGTCTCGGCCATCCTGGTCGCGCTGGTGCAGATCGGCCTGGTACCAGCCTGGATCGTCTTCATCATTATCACGCGGGAGTTTCTGGTCACGGGCTTACGCTCAATAGCAGCGGCGAAGGGTCATGTAATTTCAGCAGGCATCTGGGGCAAGCAAAAAACGTTTATCACACTGGTAGCGATGGGCGGTCTGTTGCTGGCAAAGGGATTGGGCGCGGGTGGTCTCTCGCTCTTCCCGTTGGCACTGGCCTTCAACAGCCATACCGTGACTTTCAGCAATATCCTTCAACTGATCGCCGACATCCTGCTGATCGTCGCTGTGATCTGGACCGCCTTCTCCGGCATCGAATACATGATCGGTGCGCTACCCATCTTTCAGGGCGAGCAGGAGAGCAAAGCACAGGGATAGAACGACGGGCGACCACAAGGGTCCATACCCTGCCAAAAAACCTACCCTTGTGGTCGCCCTGCTCGCTTTCTATCAAACATTCACAGACGCCGCCAGCTCATCAATCAGCCGCACTGTCTCCAGGCTTACCGTGATGACACGCCCGATCAGGCGCACAATGTATTGTGGGTCATCCTCGCGGTTGGGATCGCTGACAATGCCACTGCGCTTCTCCTCGCTGACCTGATACTGGTCAATCACC